>JBAYPP010000086.1:0-4408 GCA_041677585.1 Acholeplasmataceae bacterium | reverse complement strand
CATCCCACAAAGCGGTCATGGTTGTAAAAAATAAAAATCAATAAGGTGTTAAAAACAATGTTAAAGATAATACCAAAGATAACTGTAAACTTATTGATTTCTTTACGATTATTATTACTTAAAACTGGTAGGTCAGATAAATCCCACACTTTAACTTTTCTTTTTGCTAAGTTAGTTCGTTCGATAATGAAAAAGACTATTGTAACTAATGTAAAACCATACACAAAGCCTGTTATTGCTCCATAAAATGACTTAGACCAAATTGTTAATATTACTTCATTTAACGGTTTACCACTTAATGCTAATGAATATTGAATGAAGTTAATTGAAAAAAGAAAAACCGCCAAAAAGATCGTTACTATTCTTAAAATACGAAGATAATCACGATATAGGTGGGGCGAAACCAAATAGTTTTCCTTGTGTCGATATCTGCTTGCTAGCTCACTTGGATGACCTAATGATTTTAAAACACTTTCAACATCTTCAGATGTATAATCTTTAGGCAATTTATCAGCAATTTCTTTTTCAATTGCTTCCTTTACTTCTGCTCTTTTTTCTTCATTCAATCTAATAATAACATCATGTACATAACGATCTATATATTCTCTCATAAACGCTCCGTTTTAAATATCTTTTTTAAAAACACTTCTAAGGCATAAAAAAACAATACCTAGTAAAATGACAATTGCAATCACAAGAACAGGGTCCAAATAGAAAACCGGTTTTTGAAGCAATCCATCAATTAATAAATAAATGACCATAGCCGCTAAAACAGCTATAAAAAGGGCAAGTATTTTAAACACAATATTATGCATAAAAACACTCCTGTCTTTTCTTATCATTTTGCATAAGTTAAATCTACTTCATTTTATCTAATTTTTTGCTTACTGTCAACAATCATCAATCAAAGCGTTTAAATATGTAGTAAAATAAGGAAAAGGAGCTGATAACATGTGTGATAGTAACTTTCTTTTGCAAAAATTAGATCAAATTCATCAAGCAATAATCAATGATGAAGAAAACATTAAATATACTACTAAAGGATATTATCCACTCTACTCAGTTCACCCTAAATCAAAAATTATTATTGTCGGTCAAGCACCTGGTATTAAAGCTCAAGAGAGTAATCTTACATGGAATGACTTAAGTGGTATCAAATTAAGAAGTTGGCTTGATGTTAGTCTAAATACTTTTTATGATCCTGAATGTTTTGGGATGTTACCGATGGATTTTTATTATCCTGGCAAAGGAAAAAGCGGAGATTTACCACCCAGAAAGGGTTTTGCCGAAAAATGGCATCCGCTCATTTTAGAATGTTTACCCAATCTAGAATTAATAATATTGGTTGGACAATATGCACAAAAGTATTATTTAAAAGACAACTTCAATAAAAATACTACTACCACAGTCTTAAACTATCGGTCTTATCTACCAAGATTTTTCCCTTTGGTTCATCCTTCACCTTTAAATATAGGTTGGATAACAAAAAATCCGTGGTTTGAAAGTGAAGTAATTCCTAAACTACAAGAGATTGTGAGAAGAGTTCTTAATGATTGATTATACTATTTGATGTTCTTTAATAACCTTAACCCATTTAAGACGACAATAAGTGTGCTTCCTTCATGAATTAAGACTGCAAATCCCATTTGCATTAAGCCAAAAATGTTCATTACTGTTAAAAAGACAATTACCATTACCGCAAAGATAATGTTTTGCCAGACAACGCGATTTAATTTCTTAGCTACTTTATGTGTATAAACAAATTTGCTTAAGTCGTTTTTAACTAAGACAGCATCTGCAACGTCAATTGCAATATCCGTTCCATTGCCCATTGCAATACCAACATCTGCGGCAGCTAAAGCAGGAGCATCGTTGACACCATCTCCAAGCATAACTGTTACACCATGTTTCTGCTTAAGATCGTTAATAATATTTGATTTATCTTCCGGCATAACATTGCCAAAAGTTTCATCAATTCCTAGTTTATTGCCAATTGCAATTCCAGTTTGAACTGCATCACCAGTAATCATTACCGTATGAATTCCTTCATTCTTAAAATAGTTTAGTGCTTGCTGTGCAGATTCTTTTGGAACATCTTGAATTGCAATTAAACAGATAACTTTTTGATCAACACAAAAATAAACAATTGTTTTTCCTTCGTTTTCATAACGATTTTTTTCTTTTATAATCGCTGCTGAAGTTGGTGGATAAGGTGCTGATTTACCAGCATAGTAATTTTTGTTTTCATACTCTGCTTCAACACCACTACCAATTAGATTTTTTGTTACTAATTCTACTTCTTCGCTTTCTTCAAAATGGTTTATAATCGCATTAGCAAGCGGATGATTAGATTGTTTTTCAATTGATACTAAGATATTGATGTATTTTTTTCGTTCGTTTAAATCAATATTTTCTTCAAATAAGACATCTGTTACGATTGGATTTCCTTCCGTTAATGTTCCTGTTTTATCAAATGCAACAACATTCAGTTCTGAAAGGATTGATAAATAAGATCCGCCTTTAAACAAAACTCCTCTTTTAGCGAGATTTGAGATGGCTGATAATGTTGCTGGAATGTCTGTAGCCGCTAAGGCACAAGGAGACGCTCCAATTAAGAAAACCATTGTTCGATAAAAGCTTTCTGTTTGTCCCCAAGCAAAAACATATACTCCTAGTAAATAAAAGATTGGTGCTAAAATGAAAATCAATGTCGCGTATTTAGGTTCGATTCTTTTGATTAAAGCAGCTCTTTTGGAAATATTTTGTTGTGTTTGACTAACTATTTCAATAATCTTTGCAACAACAGTGTCTTTGCTATCTTTAGTTACTTTCATTGTAAAGATTTTGTCTCCATTGATAGTACTGCCAAAAACAACATCGCCTGCTTTTTTATCAACAGGAATACTTTCTCCAGTGATGGAGGCTTGGTTAATCGTTGGTTCACCTGAGATAACAATACCATCAGTTGGAACTTGATCTCCATTTAACACCCTTAATTCATCACCAATCTTTAATTTTGAGACTTCAACAATTTTGATTTTTCCATCCGGTTCAATTAATCTAGCATATTTAGGATTCAAATTAAGAAGACTTGTAATTTCCTTGTTGCTTTTGCCTCTTGCGTATGCTTCAAGAAAATGTGCTCCAGCGAAAATCAATATCAATAATGCTGCTTCTTGATACTCTTGGATGATGATTGCACCAATTGCAGCAACAGTCATTAGCAAATGAATGTTTGGCATAAATCTTTTTTTGAATATGCTATTTTTGATTGTATCTTGAATACCTTCAAAAATTACATGTCCCCCTGAAAGACCAATTGCTAATAAGTTTAAAATCATTTTGATTAAATCAATTGGAATAAACAGACCTACAATAAACAACAACAATCCTATGAAAAACAGAATTCTCATTAATTTTGGATTTTCATGATTATTAGAACAGCAGTCAAGGTGATGGTTATGTTTGTTGTTCTTTTTTATCATAAATAATCCTCCATTACATGATCCACTGCTTGGTTAATAATCATATAAACATGATCATCTGAAAGCTTATAATACACTTCTTTTCCTCTTTTTTCATAAGTTACTAAATTTACATCTCTTAAAATTCGTAACTGATGTGAAATAGCACTTTGTCCCATCTCAAGTGCTTCAACAATCATTGAGACACTTAGTTCATTGTCTTTTAACAAATAGATAATTTTAATTCTAGTCGGATCAGAAATCGTTTTAAATAGATTTGAAACCTTTTTTTCGATTTCTGGCAGTAATAACTTACTCTGATTCATATTGACCTCCATAACTACACATGAATGTGTGCTCATATATTCATATTATACAGATGTGAGCTATTGAAGTCAATACTTATTCACAAATTTCTGTTTTTTCTTGAAAACACCTTTAGAAACAATATTAATATTTAACGTGGTTTGTATTGCATAAAATATTCGTTTATCTTAATTTTATGTTCATGCTTCAATAAAAAAGCAAAACTTATAGTCGTTCTGCTGTTTTTTGATAAGTTTTGATTCTTTTTCACTAACTCTAATAGAAATAGACATCATTAGTCACCTCGTAATACAATTAATGTATCTTTGCAATACATATTATTAAGTGATTTTCATATAACTTCAATTATGTCATATTTTTAAACATTATACATTACCGATTTTACTAATAAACACTACTTAAGTAAATCCCATTTATCAATATTAAGTTTAAATAACTTAGCTTTTTTATGTTCTTTATACTCTAAAATTTCTAAATCAACCAAACTATTTAGCAACTTAAAATAATATTGTTTACTAAAGTCATCATGTGAGAAATTTCTGTAGTCTTTCCAATCAAAATAACCATCACCGATCACAGGAATTGCAAGTACATATTTTAAAGAGATTTCTGCTGCT
>JBAYPP010000085.1:0-4422 GCA_041677585.1 Acholeplasmataceae bacterium | reverse complement strand
CCAAAATATTTTTCTAAGTATGATTATGTGACCAAAGCAATTCATGGCGATAGCGGTGCCTTTTATAATCGAAAAAACGCCTATAAAGATATTATTGGGTTTAATCATTTTCTGGCATTGGAAGATATTGAAGAAAAAATCTTGTCAAAAAGACTTTCAACCTTCCCTTTGTATGAATATGAATACGAACCAAACAAAAAGCATATAAGTCCCTGGATTAGTGATTTACAATTAGCAAGTATTGTTGCAAAGATGGCAAACAAAGAAAAGAAGCCGTTTATGTATTTTCCAATTACAATGATGCCACATATACCATATGAGTTTAATCCAGAACCAGACAGACAGTTATTTAAACCAAAAAAACTGATTAAAAATATTACACAAAAATATTTAAACTTTACAAACTATTACGATGAAATATTTAAACGTTTCTTTATTGATAAAGACGGCAATAATATAACTGCAAAAAATACGGTTTATCTATTTTATGGTGATCATGGATCTGGATTAAAAAATGGTGATTTAAATACTCTTTTTGGTCGGGAGACAAAGATGAGCAATGAAGAGGAAAGAATTCATTTGTTAAAGGTTGCTGCTTTATTGTATGTTCCTGGTGAAACAATTGGAAATAATGAAGATGGTCTTTATAATGGTTTGATAAAAGGCATTCAGCCTTTAGTCAGAGGTCAAGTGGATATTTATCGTACGATTATTGAATTGTTTGATTTACCGATAGAAAATGATTTTTACTTTGGAACACATTTGTTGAGTAGCGAAAAAACATATTCTATTGACAATAAATTGTTAGACATCGTAACAGATGAAGGACTATTTTCAATGCGTAACACAAAGAACACATATCCTAAATCATTTTTGCTAAAAAGAAATCTATATCAGCATGTTAAAACACTTAAGTTGTTAAATGATTTACTATATAAGAACAACACCTTAGAAGAAGAATTAAACCAGTTTTTAAACGACAACAAGGAGAATGATGAAAATGATTAGGGCCATATTTTTTGACATGGATGGAACGATTTTGGATACATTATCAGATATTAGTAACAGCGTTAATTATGCACTTAGCAAATTTGGTTATCCATTGCAGGCTGAAAAAGATATTCGCTTAATGCTAGGTAGTGGGGCAAAAAATCTGATCAAACAGGCGGCACCTGCACACTTAAGTGATGAGCAGATAATTCAAGTGCTAAGCACATATCAAAGCTTTTATGATCATAATTGTAATGTTAATACAAAACCATACTTAAACATTATTGACTTATTGAAGATATTAAAAAGACAGGGATATTTATTAGCTGTTGTTTCAAATAAATACCAGCATTTAGTTGAAAAACTAAATGAAGAAACGTTTGAATCATTGTTTGATCTTGCAATTGGTGAGCGAGAAGGTGTACCAATCAAGCCTGCACCTGACATGTTAATATACGGCTTTGAAAAATTTAAGATAACAAAAGAAGAAGTAATCTATATTGGCGATTCTGAAGTAGATGTTAAAACGGCAAAAAACACAGGAGTTGCATCAATTGCAGTTACTTGGGGTTTTAGAGATAGATCGGTCCTAAAGACTGCATGCCCAGATTATATTGCAGATACAACAGATGAGATAATAGCGATTATTAAGAGGATCAATGATGATAAGATTAGATAAGGTTTCAAAATTTTATAAGACACAGGATTCAGTTTCCGTAGGAATGAAAAAGGTTAGCTTGTCCTTTGACATAAATGAGTTTGTTGCCATAACGGGTGAATCAGGTAGTGGTAAATCCACATTATTGAATGTTATTAGTGGTCTTGATGGATATGAAGAAGGCGAGTTCTACTTATTTGGTGAAGAAACCTCACATTTTACTATTTCCGATTGGGAGAAATATCGGGGTGCATATGTTGGCTTTGTTTTTCAAAACTATAACATCATTGATTCATACACGGTTTTGCAAAATGTTTTATTAGCCTTGGAAATTCAAGGATATCCTAAAAAGGATCGGAAAGGAAGAGCGCTTCATTTAATTGATCAGGTTGGGTTGACCAGTCATAAGAATCATAAGGCATCTAAACTTTCAGGTGGTCAAAAACAACGCTGTGTTATCGCCAGAGCATTAGCAAAAGACTGCCCAATCATTGTTGCGGATGAACCAACGGGTAACTTAGACAGTGAATCAAGTAAACAAGTAATTGATTTATTATACGAGATTAGCAAAGAAAAGCTGGTAATTGTAGTCACACATGACTATGAGCAAGTTGAAAAATATGCAACCAGAAAAATAAAAATGCATGACGGTGAAGTTGTTGAAGATAAAAAGTTAAAGAAGACTAAGGCAGATGTGGAGATTGAAAAGATCACACCCAAAAAGATGGGTCTTTCCACATTGTTCAGATTTGCAATTAGAAATTTATTAGCAACACCAAGAAGGTTACTGTTCATCGTTATGATGCAAATGCTTGTAGCTGGTGTTTTTATTATTGTTTATTCTAATCAAGTTCAATCGATTAGAGAGGCTGGTCTGCAGCAGTCAACGATTTACCCATCAACACCTGCGACGAGACTATTAGTTGAAAAAAGGGATGGAACAAGCTTTACTGAATCAGAGCTTAACGCAATTAAGGCGAACAGATACGTTGATAAAAACCTAGTTTATCGCTACGCTGCTAATTTTTATAATACGCAAGAACTAAGCTTGTTTTCAGAAGATGATCCGTATTTATACAATCAGGTTGTTGGAACTGATACAGCAAAAGCATTAAGAAACAGTGATTTTACTGGAACATTGCCAATAGCGAAAGATGAGGTCATCATTAGTGATTATAATGGTAGATTTGAAATCGGTGATGAAGTATATCTTTATCCGAGCGCTCAATTTTCGCTGCTTTCTGCTCAACCCAATGCATCTGGATATTCAAAGTTTATTGTTACAGGGATCCATAAAAACAATAACCGAATTCTCTATTTTTCTGATGCATTTTTGAATCAAGATCCGAGCGAAAGACCTACGCTGGGAGCAACAGACAAAGAAGAATTTTTCAATTTCAACCTAAACAGTCTTCAGATGAGTTTTAATATCGACGGTATCATTAATTACTTATATATTATCGATAAAAGTGATGTTTTAACAGGTAGAACAATTGAGGATTTTGGGGGTCTTGATCTCACTGAATATAAAGTCAATGTCAATATAGTTTTCTATAATCATAAGGTTGACTATGCTCCGTTTGAAGCTGAATTTGATGATGTAACCCTAATTATTAATCGAAATAATAGCTTGACAGGTTATATTTCAACGGAGTTTTTGACTGAAATTATTGATGAAATATATGATGAATACTTAGTAAGAAGAGCGGATGTAAATGAAAACGAAAACATTATTTCCGTTAATGTAGCCAATTTTAGAAGTGGCGAGAATTTTATTAAGAGTTTGGACCAATCATTGTATCGAGTTTATTATCCAGCCAGTCTCTTTAGTCCAATGCGTCCGTTTTTGGTCTTCTTTCAAACACTATTGGCGATTATGCTAATGACATTCTTTGGTCTGTTTTTATATTCATTGGTTCATGCTGTTTCTAAAAACGTCATGCGTTCAAGACAGAAAGACTTCGCAATTTATCGATCAATTGGAACAAACCAGACAATTTTGGCACGGTTAATTGTAGTTGAACAGATTATTCAATCTTTATTCGCGTTTATTTTGACGTTCATTGTTTTATATATATTGCAGTTTAATGTTGATTATATTGCAAGCTCAATTAGATATATGATGATTCAGGATTATTTAATCCTGATTATCGCCTTTGCTGGCTTCGGTGCATGGCTAGGATTAAGATACAACAAGCGAATCTTTAAGTATTCAGTCATTGAGTCACTGACAATGAGCAGGGAGGAATAAAAATGATTAAATTAGAACAACTCCATAAATATTTTAATCGTCGGCGCAAAAACGAAATTCATGTTCTAAACAACATCACTTTTGAATTGCCTGAAAAAGGATTGGTTGTTTTACTGGGTACCTCTGGTTCAGGTAAGACAACGTTGCTTAATGTCCTAGGTGGCTTAGATAGAATACAATCAGGTACGATTCATTTTGATGATCAAAAAATTATTGGATATCCAAGTCACAAATGGGATACAATTCGTAATGAAAAGATTGGGTATGTTTTCCAAAACTATAACTTATTACCTGAACTCTCTGTCTATGATAATATTGCGTTTGTCTTAAACATGATCGGAATCAAGGATGTAACTGAAGTGCAAAATCGTGTCCATTATATTTTGCGTGCAGTTGGAATGTATCCTTTTAGAAAGAAGAAGGCAACACAGTTGTCAGGCGGTCAGATGCAAAGAGTGGCGATTGCCAGAGCACTAGTAAAAAACCCAAGAATTATTATTGCTGATGAACCGACCGGTAATTT
>JBAYPP010000084.1:0-4457 GCA_041677585.1 Acholeplasmataceae bacterium | reverse complement strand
CAAGAAGCTAATAAAGAAGGTACAAACGGCCAAAGCGACGACGATAAAACAGTAGATGCAGAATTTGAAGAGAAAAAAGAATAGTGAGTTTGTAACTCACAATCGGAGGCCCACATGGCTAGTAAAAGAGATTATTATGACGTGCTAGGCATCTCAAAGACAGCAACAGAGGATGAGATCAAAAAAGCATACCGAACTTTAGCAAAAAAATATCACCCGGACGTTTCGAAAGAACCAAATGCAGAAACTAAATTTAAGGAAGTACAGGAAGCATACGATACATTAGGTGATGCTGGAAAAAGAAGCACCTATGACCAGTTTGGACATAGCGGAAATCCTTTTGAAGGCTTCTCTAGTGGCGGCCAAGGTTTCAATTTTGGCGGCTTTGGTGACATCTTTAGCAGTTTCTTTGGTGGCGGTCAAAGATCACAACAAAACTATTCAGGACCACAAGCTGGCGATGATATTGAAAGAGTTATGACAATTGACTTTATGGAAGCCGTCCTAGGTGCGAAAAAAACGATTAAAGTTGAAGTTGAAGAAGACTGCAAGACCTGTCATGGTATCGGTGCAGAATCACAAAACGATATCGAAACTTGTGATCGCTGTCATGGCCAGGGCTATGTTCATGTCGAGCAAAGAACCATTTTTGGGGCGATGTCAAGTCAACAAGTTTGTCCTAAGTGTGGTGGAAGCGGTAAATACATTAAGCGTAAATGTAGTACATGTCAGGGACAAGGAAGAACGAAAACAACTAAAACAGTTGATGTTAATATTCCAGCTGGCGTTCAAAACAATATGTCACTTCGTGTACCAGGTTATGGTTATGGCGGTCACCGCGGAGGAGAAAACGGAAACCTTTATTTAAACTTTAGAGTTCGACCCCACAAAGTGTTCAAGCGAAAAGACAATGATATTATTTTAGAGGTTCCAATTACCACAACGCAAGCTGTTTTGGGAACAAGTATCGAGATACCAACGATTTATGGTGATGTTGAGCTAAAGATACCAGCCGGTATTCAGCCTGAAACTACTTTAAGAATGCGCGACAAAGGTGTCGCACATGTTAGAACGGGTAAAAAGGGTGACCAGTTAGTCGTTATTAAGATCGTTGTTCCTAAAAACATTAGTAATGAAGAGAAGAAACTCTATCAGCAAATTGATAAACTAGAAGTTAAGGAAAAAGATTCAGTTTGGACAAAGTTTAAGAATTTATTCAAAAATTAGTGGTTATTTTAACCACTTTTTTTGATTGATAATGTTATAATAAAAACACATGAAAGGATTGATTTAGATGATCTTAATAAAACATCATAATGAAGGCAATTTGAAACCATTCTTTTACTTCGCTTTGGAAGAATATGTTTTAAATTCACTACTTAAAGAAGGAGAAACATATTTCTTTACTTGGGAAATTCACGGTGTTGTTATTGGAAAAAACCAAGTGATTGAAAATGAAGTTAATTTAGCGTTTTTAAGAGAAAACAAAATTGACGTCTATCGTCGTCCAACCGGCGGAGGCTGTGTCTATGCTGACCATCGTAATACAATGTTTTCAATTATTACAAAACGGGTTGATAACATGCAGTTTTCTTTTAAGAAGTATCTTTCTAAGATTATTGACTCTATGGCTTTATTAGGCGTAAAAATTGATTTTAGTGGTCGTAACGACCTTTTATACGATGGCAAGAAAATATCTGGTAACGCCTTTTTGCAAAACAAATACGGCATGTTGATTCATGGTACGTTTTTATATGACTGTGATCTTGAAACAATGGTTAGAGCAATCACACCAAGCGATGAAAAGCTTGTTTCAAAGGGTGTCACAAGCGTTAAATCGCGTGTAACCAATTTAAAACCGTATTTGAAGGGAATGTCCCAGACAGATCTAATCAAACACTGGGAAAAGACAATGACAGACCAAGTTTATGAGTTAACACCTCTGGAAATTGAACATATTGTTAAGTTGGCTAAAAAATATGAATCAAAAGAATGGATTTACATTAAGCAACCTCATCATACAAAAGTTTTAAAACAAAGAATTGACGGTGGCTTGTTTGAGATTAGTTTAGATATTAGCGAAGGTATAATAAAAAATATTAATATTCAAGGTGATTTTTTTGATTTAAAACCGCTAGTTGATTTTGAAAAGCAATTTATTGACAAACCTTATAGCAAAAATACTATTGCAGAAGTTTTGAGTGAACACAATGTTTCAGACTTTATCCTAGATGCTAATAACGATTCATTCAGCAAACTGCTGGTATCAGGAATAATTGTCGAAAGTTAAGAAAATTAGTGGCAATTTGGTTAGAATATTTGACTATTCTTAAGAATATTTGTAAAATAAGAAGAAGAGGTGGTTATGAATGAGAGAAAAGGATTTAAATAAGCAAAGAAGCCGTTGGACTAAAAAATTCTTTAAGAAGAGAATTAATAAAGTTAGTCGACAATATGCTGAATTAATTAATGAAGATTACAAAAAAGTTATTAAAAGAGCAGAGACTTTATTGAGAATTGAAAAAATTGATTATCCATTTGAAGCACCAATTATGATTACCCTACCAGATTCATTTAGCAAAGATGTCAAAGTGCGTTTTACTTACGGTGAATCTGAAGATAAAAAAATGAATTTGTATTATGATCAGTCTCTAGTAACTAGTTTGTTCTTTGGTGAGCAAAGCTTATTTTTTCACCGTTGTAATGTCGATCATACGACTGGAAACATTGGTTATGATGTCGCAGGTGAATTAAATTATGCTGATATTGTGTATGCCCAAACAACTTTCCGTTATGATACGCAAAATAAACTGCACCAATATCAATTAGTCGTTGAATTATCATTGCTTGATGGAACTATTGTTCCGCTTTACTTAAGAAACCATACAATTCATGACAACTATGGTGGATTAGACACGGTATTAACGGAACAAGAGGAATATATCCTTGATACCATAAAGGGTTATATTAGAGCTTCTAAAGAATAGAATTGATAAGATCGATGTTGTTTATAAATTATTTATTGGGCAACATCTTTTTTATTTCTGTAATTCCGTGAATTAAAGTGTATTAAGGACTAACATCCAACCTTATTTGATTGACAAACGTTTAATAATTTTGTATAATTGTTTCGTTGAGGTGAGATTATGAAATGGTATTTAAATGAGTTGGAAGAGACGACCTCAATTTCAGAAATTGTTGATTATCAAGCACATTTGAAAAATGTAGTTGATTTGATTGCGATTGAACCAGCAAAAGTAACAGGTGAACTCATTAAAGATGTTAATCAAGTTATTGCTAGATTAAAGATTGAAGTAAAATTGACACAAGCTTGTGCAATCACTTTAAAACCAGTTCAATATCCGTTATCTTTTGAAACAGAAATCATTTTTGGTGACAATGATAATGCTGATTATTGTTTGACCAATCCGATTGAGTTAACTGACATTATATTTGGTTATATTTGTGTTGAAAAACCGTATGTTGTTTATCACAAAGATGCTAGACCTGAGGAACAAGAAGAAGAAAGAACACCTCATCCTGCCTTTGCTGATTTAAATAATAAACATTATAGGAGGTGAACAGATGGCTGTTCCATTTAGACGAACAGGAAAAACTGCCAAAAGAAAACGTCGTACGCATTACAAATTAACGGCGCCAGCATTGGTTGTTTGTCCACAAACAGGTGAATTTACGCTTCCACACCGCGTAACGCCAAACAGTGGTTATTACAAGGGACAACTTGTTTTAACAAAGAAAGAATCCAAGACGGATTAAAGAAGGGTGCATAGCACCTTTTTCTTTTTGCAAAAAGGGCATCATAGATACAATGTGATATAATGTTATCGATGAGGTTATAAAAATGAAACATATTACGGTCTTAAAGCAGGAAGCAATTGAATTGTTAGACATAAAGTCAGCTGGAACATATGTTGATGCGACCCTTGGTGGTGCTGGGCATAGTCTAGCGATTTTACAGCAATTGAAACAAGGTTTTCTTTATGCATTTGATCAAGACGTTTATGCAATAAACAAGGCCAAGGAGTTATTAAAAGAATACCAAAACTGTTATCTAATACAGGCTAATTTTAAAAACATGAAAAAGGAATTAAAAGAACGAGGAATTGAGAATGTCGATGGAATCATTTTTGACTTGGGCTTATCCTCTTTTCAAATTGATGATGTCAATCGTGGCTTTACTTATTTAAAAGAAACAATACTAGATATGCGGATGGATCAACAGCAAGAATTGACTGCCGAAAAAATTATCAATACATATTCAAAGGACGAATTGGCGAAAATATTTTTTGAATATGGCGAAGAAAAAAACGCATATAAAATCGCGCAAAGAATTATTGATAATCGCCCCATTAAGACAACTTTCGATTTAGTTTCGATTACTGATAGAGTGAATCATAAAGAAAAGGGGCATAGTGCGAAACGAGTTTTTCAGGCTT
>JBAYPP010000083.1:0-4466 GCA_041677585.1 Acholeplasmataceae bacterium | reverse complement strand
GTACTCTAAAACGTTTAAAGGAAGAAGAAAAAATACGCCCACTTGGTAAAGGGCGCAGTTCTAAATGGCAACGAATTGTTCCAGGATATAAAAAGTTTGGCAGTAAACAATTAACCTTATTTGATGATTAAAAGGTGAGACAAAAGTCAGTTCGAATGGGAACTAAATATAAGAGTAATAGAGCTTGCATACGATTTCTGTGCGAGGTCTTTTATTTTTCAGTAAATATTCCCAAACTGATAATGTCCATTACTTGATAGCTTAAATCGTCAAAGTCTTCTTCAGTCATCTTATCTCTGAACAATACTTGTAAGCCTACGAAATTTGAGATTCCCATTAAGACATAAGACAGTGTTTCTAAGTTCATTTCTTTTTTAATTTCCTTGTTAGCAACCGCAAATGATAACTGACGAACATAATCACGTGAGAAAGTTTCATAGTATTCCTTAAACAGAGTGTGATCAACAAACATTGATTCCCAAATAATGCGATATGCCAATGGGTCTTGCCAGGCAAACTTCAAAAATGCCTTTAAGCCAAGTCTTTCTTGATCATAACGTGATTTAGCACCCTTGATACCTTCGCTAATCGCTTTTCTTATCGCTTTACGATAACTAGCCAATAAAAAACTATATAAAGCATATTTATCGTCAAAATAGAGGTAGAAAGTACCAGTAGCAATATTTGACTTTTCAATTATTTCATTGATTGATGTTGCTTGATATCCTTTTTTTGAAAACAGCTTTTTAGCTGTGTCCAGGATTTGGTCAAACGTTTTTTGACCATCTTTGCGCTTAGGCAATCTATATCGCATTAAATTCATTGTATCACCATATTATAGTTTATCTCAATTCGGATTAAATTACAAGAATAATTATTCATTTTAGTAAATAGCAAAATCTTACTGTTTATAAAATGCTCAGACAGCTTGCAGTTATTAATTGCATTATGAAAATTGAAAGCGTTTTTATTGATTCAATGTATTAAAATACATATATAAACAAATTTGATTGACAACAAAGATTGGTTTATGATATTATTAAAGTAACATGAATGTTTATTCATATAACACTTGTTTCTAGGCGAATAGAAATGCATTCATGCCGCTTTTATTCGCTAATATAAAATAATAAAAGTCAAAAGGAGATTTGCAATGAAAAAAGTTTACATTGTTGGTGCAAAAAGAAGTGCAATCGGATCTTTTCTAGGGTCTTTATCCCAAATCCACGCTTCAGAGTTTGGTGCACAAGTTTTAAAAGAATTAATCAATGAAACGAAGATCGATCCTAGTAAAATTGATGAAATCTTAGTCGGTAACATTCTACCAGCAGGCTTAGGACAAGGAATTGCTCGTCAAGTAGCGATTAAAGCCTCAGTTCCAACCTCAGTTCCTGCCTATGGAGTTAATATGGTTTGTGGAAGCGGGATGAAGACAGTCATGAACGCTTATACTAGTATTGCTGCTGGTATGCATAATTTAGTTGTAGCCGGTGGCGTTGAAGCGATGAGTACAACACCGTATTTGATTCCATCAGCAATTAGAAATGGAATTAAAATGGGTGATCAAACAATTAGAGACCATATGATTTTTGATGCCTTGACTGATGCGTTCAATAATTACCATATGGGTATTACAGCTGAAAACATTGTTGAAAAATATAATTTTACAAGAGAACAGCAAGATGAATTAGCAATGCAGTCACAAGCAAAAGCGATTGCTGCTCAAGATGCTGGTAAATTTAAAGATGAAATCGTTCCCGTTACGATTAAGACCAGAAAAGAAGAAATCATTTTTGATCAAGACGAATATATCAATCGCAAAACATCATTAGAAAAATTAGCAGCACTGCGTCCCGCATTTAAGAAAGATGGTACAGTTACGGCAGGTAATGCATCGGGTATTAATGATGGAGCAAGCTTTATGCTTTTAGCAAGTGAAGATGCCCTAAGACAATATAACCTTACGCCTCTAGCTGAAGTGGTTGGGATTGGACAAGGTGGTGTAGATCCTGAAGTTATGGGCTTGGGGCCAACACCGGCAATTAAAAATGCATTAAGCTTTGCTAAACTGAGTTTAAGTGATATTGATTTATTTGAATTAAATGAAGCGTTTGCCGCTCAATCATTAGGTGTTATAAAAGAGTTATCGGAAGAGCATAATGTTAAACAGGAAGATATTATTGCGAAAACAAACGTAAATGGTGGTGCGATTGCACTAGGTCACCCTGTTGGAGCAAGCGGAAATAGAATCATTGTTACATTGATACATGAAATGCTAAGAAACAAAGATTTAAATTTGGGTTTGGCCAGCTTGTGTATTGGTGGAGGCATGGGAACAGCTATTATTGTCAAGAAGATAAAATAAGGAGAAAAACGATGAAAAAATTAGATGGAAAAATTGCAGTTGTAACTGGTGGAGCAAAAGGAATTGGTCAAGCAATTGCACTTGCATTCGCAGACGAAGGTGCAACCGTTATTGCAGCCGATATGGGCAAATTGGAGTATGAACACCCAAATGTGGTTGGCTATGAATTAAACGTAACCGATGTAGAGGGTGTTAAAGCATTTTATGATCACTTAGTTGAAAAATATGGCAAAGTTGATATTCTAGTAAACAACGCCGGTGTCACACGCGATGCGATGACAAGAAAAATGACAGACGAGCAATGGAACTTTGTCATTGACGTTAATTTAAAGGGTGTTTTCAACTTGACCCGTTTATTTGGACCTTTGATGGAAACAAATGCTTATGGCTCAATTATCAATATTTCATCAGTTGTCGGTGTATTTGGTAATATTGGTCAGGCAAATTATGCTGCAACTAAAGCGGGTGTACTTGGTTTAACAATGACTTGGGCAAAAGAATTTGCTAGAAAAGGCGCAAACGTCCGAGTTAACGCGATTGCTCCTGGTTATATTATGACTGATATTTTGAAAACAGTTCCACAGGAATTGTTAGATAGCTTTGCAAAATTAACAATGCTTGGTCGATTAGGTCAACCAGATGAAATTGCTAAGGTTGCATTGTTCTTAGCATCAGACGACGCATCATACATTACCGGCCAAACATTAAATGTTAATGGCGGAATGAGATTATAATTTGTTTTTAACAAGAAGAAGATAGAAAGTGGGGTTTCCAAAGGATGAGCAAAAATAATGTAGGCATAGTTGGAACCGGTATTTACTTACCAAAAAATAGAATGACAGCAAAAGAGATTAGTGAAGCAACCCATGGCGTATGGAGTGAACAGGCAGTCATTGAGAAACTAGGGATTATGAAAAAAGTAATTCCCGGGTCGTTACCACATGACGGTACACAAGAAATGGGAGCTTTAGCTGCACTAGAAGCGTTAAAAAATACTGGGATAGATCCATTGGAAATCGATGTTATACTATCTGTCACTGAAGAATGGAAAGAATATCCTTTAACAACATCAGCTCTTTACATTCAAGATCGAATCGGTGCGTTAAACGCCTGGGGAATTGATGTTCAAAATCGCTGTTGTACAACTGTTTCAGCACTTAAAATGGCTAAAGACATGTTAATTGCTGATGATGAGATCAATACAATCTTGATTGCTGGTGGTTACCGTAATGGCGATTTCATTGACTTCACCGATAAAAATATGTCAATGATGTATAACCTTGGTGCCGGTGGAGCAGCGATCATTTTAAAGAAAAATTATGGCAAGAATTTACTTCTAGGTTCACACATTGTTTCTGATGGTTCATTATCAAGAACAGCTGGTGTCGAAATCGGGGGCATCTGCAATCCGATTACGCCAAAAAACTACCTAGAAGCACAAAAATCACTTCGTTTATTTGAGCCAGCAAAAATGAAGGATCGTTTAAACGAAGTATCGATGCCAAATTGGCATACATGTATTGATGAAGCATTAAGGAAGTCCCATCTAACTAGAAAAGACATCAATTTTTTAAATATCTTGCATATTAAACGTTCAGGTCATGTAGCGATGCTTGAAGCGTTAGAATTAAAACCTGAACAAAGTATTTACTTAGAGGATTATGGACATATTGGCCAGCTTGACCAAATATTATCGCTTGATTTAGCATTGAAAAGCGGGCAAGTCAAAGATGGAACAGTAATGTGTATGTTAGCTGCAGGAATTGGATATGTCTGGGCAGCAAATATCATTCGTTGGGGGTAATCTATGCTTGATCTAATTATTTCCGGTTTGATCCAATCTGCACCTTTGGCTTTAGCAACATTAGGGGTTGTACTAATCTTTAAAACTTCATTTACGACTAACTTTGCCCAAGGAATTATTGGTACTCTGTCGGCATATATCGTTACATATATTTTAATGCCTGTACCTGATATTACTGGTAATGTTCCAAATCCATCGGTCGGAGAATATTTGTTCGCGATAATTGTTGGTGTCTTGTTTGGGTTCGTCTTTGCGATGTTGATTGATATTTTGATTTTTCGCAAATCAAAAGGTAGC
>JBAYPP010000082.1:0-4745 GCA_041677585.1 Acholeplasmataceae bacterium | reverse complement strand
TGAAAACCGGAAGCAAAATAAAAACAGAACGTGAACGACTTAGGCCTGGAATAGACGGTTTAATTTTGGCAAGAAAAGTTCATTTACTAATTTCCGCTATTAATGAAGAAAGAAATATTGGGATTGAGCAAATAGGTGCAATTGGGATTTGTCTGCCATCAGAAAACGAAGCAGATTACCAAGAGATACTTGATATGTTTGAGTGTAAAGACACCGATTTTGATAACCTTTTGTTCACTTTTTTTGAAAAAGAAGTTCCCATTTATAAAGTAAATAAACCACACATCACTCCGTTTTCTCCACAAAGAATGTACCGCAAATTGGCTCATAGTGTTTACATTGTTCAGATGGGAGAAAAGGTAAAAGCTGGATATAGAAACATCAATGAAATAGGAACGGGGTATCGATCGATGGCGGGAAATATCGGAAATATGACTTTACTAGATCATAATAACAACAAAATAACATTGAATGATGTTGCATCATCTGGAGCTATTTGCGGCTATGTTTCTCAGTTAATTAAGTCAGAAAAAAGTGTTTTTCAAGACGGTAGAAAAGTTAACTTAAAAAATATTTATAATGCCGCACAAATTAATGACCCAGTAGCAGTGAAGGCTTTAGATCGTGCAGTTCATTATCTAGCACTCGCGCTTACGCAAGTAGCCCTAATACTTGATCCCCAAGTTTTTGTAATTAATAGCGGTGTAACAGCAAACTATCAATTACACGAGTTTATAGTAGAAAAATACTCAACGCTTGCTCATGAAAAATATAAGAATATACCGTTTTTTGTTTTAAACGGTTCACAAAACGAGCACTTTTTTGGAATGGCTCAATACTTAAGAAGGTACTGGTATAGTTTAGATGACAGATTCATTTAAGATAGATTACGAAGTTATCCACGGAGGCTTTGCAAGAGGAAAAGTTTTCAATCACAACACGAACGAAGAATACAATACTTATCCCAAAAGAATATTAAAGAAAATTATTAAAGATATTTACAGGGTGATTGCTGATGAAGAAAGTCAATTTTTATTAATGTCTTCAAGATTTCGTTTTGAAGAAAGTGTATTAATCACCTCAAGTCAACTAGTATCAATGGGATATCATATGGTTGAGTTTAAGCAAAAATTAAGAAATAAAGTCTGTGTTGAAAAAATGGGTATAGCAAAAGCACTTAAAGAAGCATTCTATGAGTATACAGAAGAATTTGGTGAAGATGCAGCGTCATTTTTTCATGGGAACGTGAAAGAAAGATTCATTAGAGAAAGACAATTCTTTTTTGATAGATTACTGGTACGGACAAAAAAGGGTTTATTGCATCACAAAATAAAAGCTTTTAAAGAAGATACGATATTGTGTCTTGATAAATTTGAGATAGAATATCTTGATCAAATCCCTAAAGCAATTAAAGGAATCATTACTAAGGAGCAAGTCAGTCATTCAAAAAAGAGCAAATATTATTGCGTATCTTACAACCTACCACTTATAAAATATTGCGAGGAATTAGACAACAACACGAAGGTAATCATAGATACTGAAAGCAAAAAAGTATTATTCAATGCGACAGACATTAAATACAATGCATATAATCATTTTGCCGCAAAACTCCAACATACCCCAGATGAAAAAGCTAAATATATTTTAGGTAAAAGAAGAGTAAATATTTTTGGGAATATAAATGATCCTAGATATAAAAGAGAACTTGCTGCAGAAGGCTGGTTCAAAGGTCTCGGATTGATTCAAACAGAAATATTTTATGGTGTCAAAGGGAGTTCAATGGATCGCAATGAGGTTTATAGGCGAATTAAACAAATTATAGGCGGATTACCCTTTGATGAAGCAACCTTTCAAATACCGGATTTTAGCCCAGACAAAAGTTTAAATCTTAATGGAGAAAATGAGTATTTGGATATTGTAATGGCAGATGAGTTTGAACCATTGATTTGGGAGTGTATACTTGGCATTGCAATGGCAAGCAAGTACTTAAAATGTATTAAAGTTGCAGTTCCGATGATCAGAGACTTTGAAGATTTTAATTATTGGCGGGGATTAATCGAAGCTGCGTTTTTATCGCTAAAATATGAGATTCCAAAAATAGGGCTTATTGTTGAGACGGAATCCTGTATTGATTATTGTGAACATATAACAAATAAAAGCGTTGATTTTAGTGTTATTGATCTAGATGATTTGATTGAAGAACTAATTGATAATAAAGGTCGATTTGATCATCTAACATTCAAGGAATATATTGATCACCTTGCTGAGTATAATCAATACGCACATCAATCATTTAGATTAAACAAAGTTGATCACGGAATTACAGGGTACGCGTTAAGACAAGAAGAAATAATGAAAAGAATGTTGACAAAAGGATACCTAAACATTTATATAGCTGTTTATGATATCAAAAAGGTAGAACATGTTATTTGTGAGTATTTAGATCAAGAGGGGAAATACGTCAACCATAAGAAAAAGCAAGAAGAACAAAGTGCAATGTCGAAAAAATTAAAAGAAGAAAATGTTTTAAAAAGGAAAACAGAGTTGCGTAGGAGAAGTAGAATCTATAAATCAAAACCACGTAAAAAGCGAACCTATCATTCTACACTCAACTAAAATTAAGTAAAATAATTAAAAGTGTTGCATTTCAACGCTTTTTTTTGTATAATTATATACGCTCGTGTAAAGAGCAGGCTGTGAAATGGAAGGTTGCCGGCACACGGAAAGCCGTTGTCTGTGTAAAGGGTTTTTTCATGGAGCAAGTCTATACAAGATTATAGGCGAAAGGAGCTTAAATAAATGGCAAAAGATGTAATTAAAATTCGTTTAAAGGCATATGATCATCGATTATTAGATCAAGCTGCTAAGAAAATCGTGGATAGTGCAATTAGAACAGGTGCGACCGTACAAGGTCCAATTCCACTTCCAACTGAAAAAGAAATTTTTACGATTTTACGTTCACCACATGTGAACAAAGATTCAAGAGAGCAGTTTGAAAGAAGAACTCATAAGAGATTAATTCAAATCGTTGAACCAAACCCAAAAACAATTAGTGCATTAATGGATATCGATCTACCATCAGGAATTGATATTGTCTTAAAAAAATAACGTAAAGAAAGAGGATAAATTATGGCCAAAGGAATCTTAGGTAGAAAAATTGGAATGACACAAATTTTCGATGAAAATAACGTTTTAATTCCGGTTACCGTTGTTGATGTGGCTGATAATGTGATTCTGCAGCAAAAAACATTAGAAACAGACGGCTATGTTGCAACACAAATCGGTTTTGAATCAAAACGGGAAACACTTAGTAACAAGCCTGAATTAGGGCACGTGAAAAAAGCTAACACAGCACCTAAGCGCTTCGTAAAAGAAATTCGTTTTAAAGAGCGCACAAGTGAATTGTTGGATTTAGAATTGGGCGCGATTGTTAAAGCGGATCTGTTCAACGCAGGAGATGTTGTTGATGTAACAGGAACATCTAAAGGTAAGGGCTTCGCAGGAAGCATTAAGAGACACAATCAACGTACAAGTTTCATGACACATGGTTCTAGATATCACAGAGGACCAGGGTCAATGGGAGCTATTAAAGGTAAACTTAAAGGAAAAAATTTACCCGGACATATGGGTTCTGAACAAGTAACTGTTCAAAACTTAAAAGTTGTTAATGTTGATGTTGAAAACCAATTGTTACTTATTGCAGGTAGCGTTCCAGGTCCTAACAAAGGATTTGTCGTTATCAAATCTGCAGTAAAGGGGGTTTAAGATTATGCCAAAAGTAAACATATTAAATCAAAGTGGTAATAAAGTGGCTGATTTGAACTTATCCGATTATGTATTCGGTATTGAACCACATCAACAAGCTCTATATGATGTAGTAAATGCACAAAGAGCAGCTATGAGACAAGGAACTCATGATGTTAAGAACAGAGACGAAGTTTCTGGTGGTGGAAGAAAACCTTGGCGTCAAAAAGGTAGCGGACGTGCTAGACACGGTTCAATTAGATCTCCACAATGGCGTGGTGGTGGTGTGATTTTTGGTCCAACTCCAAGAAGTTACTCAATCAAGTTAAACCAAAAAGTTCGCCAACTCGCTTTAAGATCAGCATTATCTTATCAAGTTAAGCAAGAAAACATGTATGTGCTTGATCAAATTGTTTTAGCAGAAGCAAAAACAAAATTATTCCAGCAAATTCTTAAGGACTTATCAATCGAAGGAAAAACTTTGATAATCTCCAAGGGATTTGATGAAAACTTAATTCTTGCCGCAAGAAACATTCCAACAGTTGCTTTTGCTACTGTGGATCACATCAGTGTTTATGACTTGTTAAATTGTAAACAAGTTATTATCACAAAAGAAGCGATCGATTATTTAGAGGAGGCTTTGAGTAATGACTAAATACTATGAAATAATCAAGGCACCGATTATAACTGAAAAATCAACAAAATTAGTTGAAGAAGAAAACAAGTACACATTTAAAGTTGATAAAAAGGCAAACAAAATTGAAATTAAAAAAGCAGTTGAAGCTATTTTTAAAGTTAAAGTTTTGTCAGTTAACACGATCAATGTCTTACCAAAAGCTAGAAAAGTTGGTAAATACGAAGGATTTAGACCTGCTTACAAGAAAGCAGTAGTAAAACTAGTTGAAGGTCAAAAAATTGATGCCTTCACAATTTAGTGAAAATTAGAGGAGGTTTAACCAAATGGCGGTTAAAAAATACAAAGCGACAACTAATGGTCGCCG
>JBAYPP010000081.1:0-4763 GCA_041677585.1 Acholeplasmataceae bacterium | reverse complement strand
AGCAGAAGAGGGCATAAGAATAAGTAAACAAGCCGGACGATCATTATTAAATGGTTTTCCAGCTGTTAACCATGGTGTTCAAGGATGTCGTCAAGTATTAGATTCAGTTAACTTGCCACTTCAGGTAAGACATGGAACACCGGATGCAAGATTGTTATCAGAGATTGTTTTAGCAGCTGGTTGGACCTCAAATGAAGGTGGTGGTATAAGCTATAATATTCCTTATGCCAAAGATATTTCCCTGAGGGACTCAATTTTTTACTGGCAGTACTGTGACCGCTTAGTTGGTTATTATGAAGAACACGGTATTACAATTAATCGTGAACCCTTTGGACCACTAACAGGAACACTTGTTCCACCTTCCGTTGCGTTAACAATTGGAATTGTTGAAGCTTTGTTAGCAGCAGAACAAGGCGTAAAAAATATTACAGTGGGTTATGGACAATGTGGCAATGTTGTCCAAGATGTTGCAGCAATAAGAATGTTACAAAGATTAACCGAAGAGTATATGGAAAAATACGGTTATGAAGATATGATTATTACAACTGTTTTCCATCAGTGGATGGGAGGATTTCCAGCTGATGAGGCGAGAGCTTCTGGACTAATTGCAATGGCATCGACCGTTGCAGCCCTTTCGGGAGCAACAAAAATGATTACAAAAACACCGTATGAATCAATTGGTGTTCCAACAAAAGAAATAAACGCAGTCGGTATTAGAACTTCAAATATAGTTGTAAATTTATTACAGGATCAAAAATTTCCTGATTCACCAAAGTTAACAGAAGAGGAAAATCAGATTAGACGTGAGGTTACATCATTAATGAACGAAATTTTACGTCTGGGCGATCAAGATTTGGCAGTTGGTATTGTCAGAGCATTTGAAGTTGGTGCAATTGATATTCCGTTTGCTCCTAGTAAGCATACTGCAAATAAGATTCTACCCGCTCGTGATAACGAAGGTTGTATTCGAATTTTAGAGTTTGGAAATTTAGCAATGGACGAAGAAACAAAAGCATTTCATTTAAATAAACTTGAAGAAAGAGCAAAATCAGAGGGTAGACCGATTAGTTTCCAAATGAGTGTAGACGATGTCTATGGTGTAAGTATGGGCACATTGATTGGAAGACCTTGGCTGAGCGAGGAGAATAAATAGGATGAAAATTATTGATGTAGTACTTAGTAGATCATGGACAGGGTTTTATTTTGATGATCAAAAAGCGATAAAAGCAGATGCAAAACAAGATGGCTTCTTTTATTTAGGAGAACCACAAACAGCAGGATTTGATCAAATCAGAATTCCTGGCGAGGCAGTTTCAATTCAACTTGTTTTAGAAAACGGAGCAATCGCTCAAGGCGACTGTGCAGCGGTTCAGTATTCGGGTGCAGGCGGAAGAGACCCACTCTTTTTAGCCGATCAGTACATCACTTATCTTGAAAAACATTTTGTCCCTTTGCTGATTGGTGAAGACATAAGAGAATTTAGACCATTAGCAATTAAATATGAAGAAATCAAAATTGAAGGTAAACGAGCACATACAGCAATTCGTTATGGAATTAGTCAGGCTTTGTTGCATGCGGTTGCAATTGCCAATCAAAAAACAATGGCAGAAGTAATTAGAGATGAATACAATGCTGCTTTAGATAGATTAGAAGTTGTTCCGATCTTTTCTCAATCAGGAGATGATCGTTATTCAAATATTGACAAAATGATCATTAAGGAAGCTGACTCACTACCCCATGCATTAATCAATAATGTTGAAACAAAGTTAGGTAAAAAAGGTGAGTTGCTGGCTGAATACATCAAATGGTTAAGCAACAGAATTATAACTAGACGCGCAAAAGATAGTTATAATCCAATTATTCATATTGACGTTTATGGAACAATTGGTATTGCTTTTAATAACAACATTGAAAAAGTAGTAGACTATCTGATTAGTTTAGAAGAAATGGCCAAACCGCTGCAAATTCGAATTGAAGGACCAATTGATGCCGGCAACAGAGAAGATACAATGATTGCCCTTCGTGATATTTGCAAAATGTTAGAAGAAAAGGGCAGTAAACTGGAGATAGTGGCGGATGAGTGGTGCAATACGCTTGATGACATTAAATATTTTGCGGATAATAAGGCGGGGCATATGCTGCAAATTAAAACACCGGATTTAGGTAGTGTTCATAATACGGCATTGGCAATTCTTTATTGCAAAGAAAATAAAATTGGTGCATATGTCGGTGGAACATGTAATGAAACCAACATTTCAGCTGTTGCAACAACAAATGTCGCAATTGCTTGTCAAGCTGATGTTTGTTTGGCAAAACCAGGCATGGGTGTTGATGAAGGCTTTATGATTGTTAAAAATGATATGAATCGTGTTATCGCATTAAGTAATAGAAGAAAATAGGTGAGGTTTATTAGAGCATTTTCAGGAACATTAGAATCCAATGATTGTTTAATAACAGTTGAAAAAAGCAATAAATTGACAATTGAAATCGAAAGCATTGTCAAAAAACAATTTGGAGAGCAGATTGAGCAAGTCATTAAAACAACATTGGAATCATTGAACATTAAAACTTTATATGTCCGTTGCGAAGATAAGGGTGCCTTAGATTATACGATTGAAGCACGTTTAATTACGGCAGTCAAAAGGTTGGGTGATCTAGATGCGTAGAAGTCTATTATTTATTCCTGCATCTTCACCAGCAATGTTGCAGAATGCTGATGTTTTTGGTGCTGACGCTGTTATTTTCGATTTAGAGGATGCTATTTCAGTTGAAGAGAAAGATGCAGCCAGAATCCTCTTAAATCGTTTTTTAACACGTTATCCTCTGGATAACATTGAAGTGATAGTTCGTATTAATGGACTTGATTCACCTTATTTTTTAGATGATCTGGAAAGTTTGAAGGAGTTAAGGATAAATACGATTATGGTTCCTAAAGCGACCGTTAATGATTTGATCTTCTTGGACGATTGGATTAAAGAGTATCACGCCAATAAAGATTTAGGTTTTATTCCAATTATTGAATCTGCAGAAGCTGTTTTGAATATTAAGGAAATCAGCATGCAAAAACGAGTTAATGGTTTATTGCTGGGAGCAGAAGATTTAGCGTCTGACTTAGGTGTTCGGCGTACAAAAGATGGTACTGAAATCTTTGTTGCAAGAAGCATGGTTGTTTTAGCGGCTAAAAGTAGGGGCTATGATGCAATTGATACGCCCTTTATTGATACAGCAGATGAGTTTGGTTTGATTGAAGACACAAAATTTGCGAAAACAATTGGCATGAATGCTAAAGCGTGTATTCATCCAAATCAAGTT
The DNA here is from genome assembly GCA_041677585.1 of Acholeplasmataceae bacterium. GTDB lineage: Bacteria > Bacillota_I > Bacilli_A > Acholeplasmatales > Acholeplasmataceae > JBAYPP01. The sequence goes on along the minus strand of JBAYPP010000081.1, from coordinate 1,451 downwards.
CTGCAGATCAATCAAGTCCTTTCACCTTCATTAGATGAAATTGAGAGAGCACAACGTATTCTATTAAAAGAAAAGGCAGTTAATAAAGGAGTGTTCTCAGTCGATGGTAAAATGGTGGACAAACCAATTTTGGATCGTGCAAGAAAGACATTAATGCTTGCCAGGAAATGGAAGTTGATTGCTGATGAATAAGCCAATTAAGCTCTTTTCGGGCACAGATACATATAAAACTGAAAAACGAAAATTGATTAAGGAAGTATTAACAAAAAAGACGGATAAAGTAGTTGATAAGATAAGTTCAATTTTTGATTCAATTCCGATCAAAGACGGAATGACTTTATCATTTCACCATCATTTAAGAAATGGTGATGGCGTTTTGAATATGGTCTTAGAAGAAATCAAAAGAAGAGGCTTAAAGGAAATCACTTTAGCGCCAAGCGCTATTTTTCCGATTCATGAACCGATGGTTGAATTAATCGAAAACGGACAAATTGTTAAAGTAATTACCAATTATTTAAACGGTCCTGTGGCCAAAGCAATTGGAGCAGGGAAATTAAAAAACGGTTTGATTATGGACACTCATGGTGGAAGAGCAAGAGCAATCGAGGCTGGTGAATTAGCAATAGATGTCGCGTTTATCGCGACACCAACAGCAGATCGATTAGGCAATGGCAATGGTATTGAAGGTAAAAGTGCCTGTGGCGCTTTAGGTTATGCGATTGCTGATATGCAGTATGCTAAACAAAAAGTTGTCGTTACTGACAATTTAGTTGAGAAAGTTGATTTTAAGGAAATTGATGCAAAATATATCGATTATTGTTTAGTCGTTGATAAAATTGGGGATCCAAATGGGATCCTATCAGGGACAACAAAACCAACAAAAGATCCAATTCAATTAAAGATCGCAAGAGATACAGCAACGTTGATTAAAGAATTGGGAATGATTAAACCTGGAATGAGCTTTCAAACAGGCGCTGGCGGAACTAGTTTAGCGGTTGCGCTTGATGTTGAAAAGGAAATGCTTAATGAGAACATTAGGGGATCGTTTGCATCAGGTGGGATTACTAATTTTTTAGTTAAAATGTTGGAAAAAGGTTTGTTTGAACGACTTTATGATGTCCAATGTTTTGATCTAGAAGCAGTTAAGTCATACAGTAAAAATAAGAATCATTTACAAATGAGTGCATCATTATATGGAAATCCATACCATGAAGGTGTCATTATCAATGATTTGGATATCGTCATCCTTGGTGCAACCGAGGTTGATTTAGATTTCAATACGAATGTTATAACTGATTCAAATCAAGCAATAATTGGTGGTTCAGGCGGTCATTCAGATACTGCGTATGGAGCTAAACTAACGATTATTACAACAAATCTGATGAAATCAAGAACAGCAATCATTAAGAAGCAGGTAACAACGATTACAACCCCTGGTGAATCAATTGATT
>JBAYPP010000080.1:0-4807 GCA_041677585.1 Acholeplasmataceae bacterium | reverse complement strand
TGATGATCTTAAGTTTTTTATTAAACTTAGTAACCCCTCATAACTAGTATCGTTAGTATAACCATAGACTTCATCTAAATCCAACAACAAACGAATTCCCGCTCCATAAGTATTTAAGCGATCGACATTTGTTATTTCATGGCTAGTAATTCGGATGACTGATTGATGCGTATCCTCTAAAAAGATTTCAACAAAATCAGCTCCTGTTTCCATTCCTGCTTCAATTAAACTTTGAAGCTTGTTCTTTTCAATCATACTTCCTCCTTATTCTCTTCTTTTTCATCATATTGTAGTTGATATAGATTATAATAAAGACCTTTTAGTGATAATAACTCTTGGTGTGATCCGCTTTCTTTGATTTCGCCTTTTTGCATTACCATGATTCGATCACTGTGCTGGATAGTTGACAAACGATGTGCGACAATCAGCATTGTCGAAATATTCATCATTTTCTCTAAAGATGTCTGAATCAACGATTCCGTTTCACTGTCAATATTTGCAGTTGCTTCATCTAAAATCATTAAGCTTGGTTTATACGCCACAGCTCTTGCAAATGAGATCAATTGTCTTTGTCCACTGGAGAAGTTATTTCCTCTTTCCAATACAACGTGACTATAACCATCTGAGAAAGAATCAATAAACGTATTGGCTCCGACATATTCAGAAGCTTCAACAACTTCTTCGATTGCAATATTTTCATCCTTTAAGTTAATGTTTTCTGCAATTGTGCCACTAAACAGGAAGACATCCTGTAGCATTTGGCCAATATGACTTCTTAATGAACTTCTAGTTAAGGTTTTAATATCATGACCATCAATTAAGATTTGCCCCTTTTGAATCTCATAGTTGCGGACAATTAAGCTGAGAATTGTTGTTTTACCGGAACCGGTTGCTCCAACAAAGGCAATCGTCTCGCCTGGTTTGACTTTAAAGCTAACATCCTTTAAGACCCAAACATCAGGAACATAGGCAAACCAAACATTTCTAAATTCAATTGAACCGGTAAATGTTTCTAAATTGATTGCATCTGGTACATCAGTGATTTCTGGATCTGTATCTAGCACATCAAATATTTTCTCAGCACTTGCAAAGGCGTTTTGCAGCATATTAAACTGCTCTGCAATTTGTTGAATTGGCTGGAAAAAATCATTGACGTATGAATAATAACTATATAAGAACCCAGGTAATAGTGCGCCAGCGATAACAGCGTCAGTCCCAAAGTATAAAACGATGATGATCGCTACCATTGAGAAGAAATAAACACTTGGACGATAAATGCCGAAAACGAATATTTCCTGTAGGTAACTGTTTCTTAGTAAACCGCTCTTTTCTCTAAACTCAAGTTTTTTCTTTTCTTCTTGGTTAAATATTTGTGTTACTTTCATCCCGGATAGGTTTTCTGATAAAAACGCGTTGACCTCAGATAGATTGGCTCTTACACGGCGGTATGAAGCTCTTGAGAATCTTCTGAAGATTACTGAAGCCAGTATTACAAATGGAATGACTGCTAGCACATATAAAGTAATTTTCCAGTTTAAGATAAATAAGACGACTAGAATTGCCACTAAATAAAGTAAATTACGAATTAGGTTAACCGCAACCGATGAATACATTTCACTAATTGAGTTTGTATCATTACAGACACGAGTAACCAGTTTACCAACCGGTATTTTATTAATTTGACTAATTGATAGGTTTTCGATATGTGTAAATACTTCTTCTCTAATTGACACGACAACCTTTTGTCCAATCTTCTGCAGGAACATACTTTGATAGTATGTAATGACATGAACTACGCCAATCAAGACGAAGAAAATAACGCTCATTGTAACAATTTGCCGAATCTGTTCCGCTTTTTCAACACCACTATCGCCTAAAATGTTAACGATTATTCCCAACATCAATGGAGGTAGTAGTTGAACAGCTAGGGAAAAAACCATTAAAACCAGTGTCAAAATGAATAATTTCATATGTGGTTTTAAATAAGCCACTAATCTTTTTAGTACTTCCTTATCTGATCGCTCACGAGTAAAATCTTTAAAGTCCTTCATGTCCGTTACCTCCCTGTACAAGATTTTCCAATTGTTGACGTTTAACCATATCTTGATAAAGCGGTGATTCTTTCATTAATGTTTTATGGCTACCGATTGCAACAACTTCACCTTCATCGAGCAAGATAATCTTGTCCATCTTCTTAACCGTTGAGATCCGATGGGCAATAAAGATCGTTGTCTTGCCTTTGCGAATTTTATGGAGGTTACTAATAATCGCTTCTTCCGTTTTAGTATCAACTGCGGAAACAGAGTCATCCAGAATCAAGACCTCGGGATTTTTAGCAATTGCACGTGCAATACTAATTCTTTGCTTTTGCCCCCCGGATACTGTAACACCGCGTTCACCTAAGACCGTCTCAAAACCATCATTGAATTCAACAATGTTATCATAGACATCAGCAAGTTTAGCGGACCTTTCGATCACTTCTAAATCCTGCGTCTCAAATGCAAAACCGATGTTGTTGGAAATTGTATCGGAGAATAAAAAATTGTCTTGTGGCACATAGCCCATTAGTGATCTAACGTTTCTAATCGGCAGTGACATAATATCATGCCCATCAATAAAAATTTGATTTTCTTCTAAATTATAGATTCTTAACAATAGATCAACCAAGCTACTTTTACCGCTTCCGGTTCTTCCTAGGACACCAACCATTTCACCTTGATTAATTTTAAATGAAACGTTTTTTAAAACCGGTCTGTCGCCATCTGGATACTGAAAGGTTAAATTTTTAACTTCAATCGCTCCTTTTAAATCTTCAACATAAACTAAGTCTTCCTTATCTTGAACGATTGGATCTTCTTCTAGAAATTTATTGATTCTTTCAGCTGAAGCCTGTGATTGCCCCTGAAGCCCCATAAACTGTGCAATTGCCATCGTTGGCCAAATCAAAGAGAAATAATAGGACATGAACGTTGTAAGTTCACCTGCTGTTAGATTGCCATTGACTACAACATAACTGCCATATCCAATAATCAACAAAACAACTAAGTTTACTGCAACAGAAATGGTAATGTTGATTAAAACTGTGTATCTAACAAACGAAATGTTTTCTCGATAATATTCCATGCTCTTGTTTTGAAACAGCATGATTTCCTTTAACTCACGTACATAAGCTTTAATAACGCTAATCCCGGAAAAGTTTTCCTGGGTAAAATCACTTAATTCTGTGAATTTTTGCTGTCTGATCTTAAACTTAGCTCGAACACGTTTCATTAAGACCATCGCCACAAACATCATCCCTAACATTGGAATTCCAATATACAAGGTTAATCTTGCATGTAATCTTGACATCCGATAAATCGCAAACGCTCCCAACATTAAACCATCAAACAGCATTAGGATTCCTGGCCCAAAAGCCATTCTGATTGCTTCTAAGTCGTTAATGAAATATGTCATTAATCCGCCGACTTTGGCTTGGCTATAATATTGTTGTGGCAATATAGTTGAATGAATGAACATTTTATTACGTAAATCATGTTCAATTCTTCTTGAAGCGCCAAAGATTGTATATCGCCATAAAAAACGACCAAAAGTGATTCCAATCGCAATCACACCAATTTCAATAATCAAGGGATGAATGACATTAACATCAATATCAGTTAAGGGCTTTTTTAATTCGTCAATTATTACACCAAAATTAGCGGGAATAACTAACTGATACCAGTTAATAAAAGCTAAAACAACAATCCCTGCTAGAAAATACAGTCCATACTTGATATAATACTTTCTAAAATGTTTACCAAATAACATGGTGTCCTCCTTATTATGCTTAACTATTCTACAATTATTTTTATTACTTCACCATCCGGTGTTTCGACAGTAAATATCTCGCCTACCATACCTTGCTGGACCATTTCAATTATACCATCAACATCAATATTATTACCCAACATATCGAAGCGAAAACGCTTGGTTTTTAGAACTTTTACGAAATCAGTTGGAATCTTGAACTTGACCTTTTCTTGATCCTTTTTTAGAATTAAGATTTTCAACATTCTAAAAGATTTTCCCTTTAGTTCTGCTTTCTCAAATTTAATCCCAATTGCCAAAGCGTCTAACAATTGTTCCGCTTCTTCAATGCTAATTAAACCATTAGCTAACATGTTAAGGATTTTTGAACGACTTTCTTTTAATTTATCCATCTTATTTTCCCTTCTTTAAGAGATTTAGTGCTTCCAATACGGTAATTTCCTTATTTTCGAGTTGCTTAATTATTTCAGCACGACTAAGCATCGATTCATCATGATTATCGTTTTCTTCTTCCTCTTCAACGGGATAGCCCAATTCAGAAATTACGTCATCCAACATTTTTTTGACAGTTGGATAACTCATATTCAACTCTTTTTCGATCGCTTTGATGTTTCCTCTGCTTTTAACAAAAAGCTCGATGAAGTACAGTTTTTCAGGTTCTAAATAATTAAACTTCGAAAAGTGAAAACGACCTTCGATTTTTGATTCGCAATGCTCGCATTCCATCTTTGTTGCGATTAAGTTTTCCTGACAAACAGGACATTTTGTTAAAACTGGGTGTGTTTTTTGTCTCATTTTTAACTCCCCCTTAATATATTTTAGTTTTTATCTTCAAAAAATTAATTTTTTTAATGCTTGAATAAATTATATTAATTTTTTCTTTGATTGTCAATCATTTTTTTGATTTTAAGTGTTTTTTGAAAAATACTATCATTTTTTACTGATATTCGTTATAATGTAGGTAACGAATAACGAAAAGAGGGTAAATAATGTCTCGTTT
>JBAYPP010000079.1:0-4827 GCA_041677585.1 Acholeplasmataceae bacterium | reverse complement strand
TTCTCTTGCAATTTGACGCGCAATCTCATGATGTTCATCAATTGAAAAACTAGCCTTTGGCAAGTTTTTATAACGCTTAATCATCTGCACAATTCGTTCATATGATTTACTAATAGCATTTTCTAATTCAATATCATTTTGATATTCTTTTTCAATCAATTCGAAACTGTTGCCATATGTTGATGGCATTTCTAAATCAGTGCCTGCCTTTATACTCTTAATTCGATTGTCGATTGCACCCCAATCACTGATAACAACCCCTTTAAATCCCCATTTGTTTCTTAATTCTTCTTCAATCAAAGGATGTTCCGTCCCATAAATGCCATTTATTTTATTATATGAAGACATAACTGTCGCTGGTTCCTCTTGCACAGCTCTTTTAAATGCTTTTAGGTAAATCTCATGCAGTGCTCTGTCATCAACAATTGAATCCATATAAAAACGACCATTTTCATGGTTATTGGCAAAAAAATGTTTAACAGAGGTTCCAACTTTCATCGCTTCCATTGTTTTTATGTAGGTAGCAGCAAGCTCACCAGTTAAAAACGGGTCTTCACTAAAATATTCAAAGTTTCTCCCGCAGATTGGTGTTCTTTTAATATTTATACCAGGTCCTAATACAATGTTTACTCTTTGGGAATGAGCCTCAATTGCTAAATGATGAGCCAGCCTTTCGACTAATTTTCGATCAAAACTAGACGCAACCAAAGAAGCTGTGGGATAGCATGTAGCCGGAATACTGCCAGTTATTCCTAAATTATCGCCTCCAACAGCTTGTTTTCTTAAGCCATGTGGTCCATCTGATAACGTGATTGATGGTAACTCATCAATTTCTTTTGTTTCCCAAACGTTTTTACCGTCTAATAGGTTAATTCTATTTTTCATTTATCTTCTCTATTGTCCTTCTTCTTCATCAAGATTTTCTTCAGGAATCAAGACTGGCTCCTTGGGCTCATGGCGCAAATGACTATTGTATAGTTTTTCTTCTTTGGCTATGTTGATTTTCTCTGACCCTGAATCAATGTTGTCTGCTGATCTAAATTTCTGCTTTTTGCTTTGATCTGTTTCGTTTGAAGTACGTCTAAAATAGTAAATTGTCCAAAAAAACAAGACCATCAAGACAACAAACAATAAGCCAAGCCAAAAAGGTTTAACAACAACAAACAGTTTAATATATTTTAGCATGTTAACTGTCAACATCATGATAGTTTATCTCCTTTAACCAAAATTTAAGTAGAGATTAAATTGACATGAACAAAATTAACTACATTATGTTCTCTATTTATACTAAAAGTATAGCATATTTTCAACTTGATTTGACAATAATACTTTTGTTACTTACTAATATCAATTGAATATTGGAGAGAATTGCTATAAAATATAGTTAAACAAGATTGGTGTGAAGATATGATAAAATATGAAAAACAATATGTAAATTTAATAAATGGTGAAAGAATTGCTTATATAGAAAAGGGAAAAAGCAAGGAAAAAATTTTATTGTTGCACGGAAATATGGCATCTAGTGTCCATATGGTTACCTTGATCGATAAGTTAAAAGATCGATATCATGTGATTGCACCAGATTTACGCGGTTTTGGCGATTCTAGTTTTAATAACTCATTTATGAGTTTAAAGGAACTTGCCTTTGATCTAATCTTATTCTGCCAGAAACTTGAAATAGCAAACGCTCATGTTATCGGTTGGTCAACCGGATTCGGTGTGGCCATGGAGCTGGCCATTATTCAACCTAGTTTGGTTAAATCTTTGTTTAGTTTAGAAGGAATGTCTGTCAAGGGTTATTATTCCTTAAGAAATGATAAAGATGGCAATGAAATTGCCAATAAAGTGTTTAATAGCTATTTGGAAATGAAACAAGACAAATCAATGCAATTCATTTGTGATGCATTAGCAACTGGCGACTATGACTTAATCAGAAACATTTGGAACAATACTTTATTAGTTGTAAAAAAGGTTAATGATTATCTACTTGATTTATACGTCAAAGAAACATTAAAACAACGCTGTCAAATGAACATAAATTGGTGTTGGGTAAACTTTAATATTTCAGATGAACCAAACCTTTATGCGAAAGGAACAGGTGAAATGCACGGGATTAAGTGTCCTATCTATCTAACTTTAGGTTTAAAGGACAATATTGTAACAGAGAAAATGATTATGGAAAACGCGAAACTTTTAAACAATCCCAAACTCTTTATCTTTGAAAATGCTGGTCATTGTTTACATTATGATGAATTGGATAAACTTGTAGCTATTATTAAGAACCATTTGAGTTAAAAAATAGCAAACAAAAAAACACACAGAATATTTTAAATAGTTCTAGTAATAGATCTATTAGATTATTTTGTGTGTTTTAATTTTATCTATTAAAATACATATACTTAAATCCACCCCAGCCTAAAAAATAATGATAGGCATCAAATTCAAAAGTAATTCGTTCGCCGTAGGCGGTAACATTTGTTAAGGAATAAAGTGGAATTGCAATAACTTGTGAGAACAGCTCTTCTTCTAGCGCTGCAGTGATATGATTCATTTCATCATCTTTATTTTCATATTCCAATTCAACTAAACAGTTATAAACATGTGAACTGATAGCCTTACAAAGACGTTTTTAATTCAAGCAATGAGATAGACTCCACCAATGACGTAAAAGGAAACATATCAATCGGCACTAACTCAATCAAATCATAGCTTTTCAATAACAAGTCTAGATCCTTTGCCAAAGTTGATGGGTTACAAGATCCATATATTAATCTTTTTGGCTTGAAAACCAAGATTTGATTAATCGTCTCCAATCCAAGTCCAGTTCTGGGTGGATCAAAAAACATCACATCTATTTTAAGTTTTCCTAGCTTTCTTAAGCCCTGATTAAAACTACAATGCATTATTTCAACATTGCTAATCCCGTTTTTTACTAAACTTAGTTTTGCACTCTCACATGCATCCTTATTTTCTTCAATTGCGTAAACATATTTACAGTCATTTGCTATATAATGGCTTACTGGTGCAATCCCTGCGTATGCGTCTACTGCAATATCACTCTTGTTTAGGTTAGCTAGTCTTTTCATCTCCAAATAGAATTTATCTGCTTGCTTAGTATTCAATTGAAAGAACGCATCTGGCTTTAAACAAAACTCTTGTTCATTTAAGCTTTCGGTAATATAGGGCTTGCCATATTTTAATGTCGTTTTATTCGTGAAAAATCGATTTGAATTGACATTATTATTTATCACTTCCATAACAGATACAATTTCTTTAGATCCAGCGACTAAATCTCTAATCAAATCGTCTAAGCCGTTATGCTTTTTAAACATGATAAATGATACTTGGACTTCTTTTTTGTTTTCGCTAATTCTAATTGCCAAAAATCTGATATTGCCCGTTTTAGTTTTTGGATTATAGGCCGCAATTTTATGCTTATCTATCAATCGAACTGTTTTTTTAAAAAGCTGATTGATCGTTTCATTTTGAATTGGACATGATTCAATTGGGACAAACTCATTTGAATTCCTTCTAAACATTCCAAACCGCGTTTTATTTCCGCTTTTTCTAATTGGCAATATAGCTTTGTTGCGGTAATTCATTGGTTCGCTTGCACCAATGGTTCTTTTAATAATCTTATGATCAATGCTTTGGCCAACATATCTTGTCAAGGCTTGCAGAATAATACTTCTTTTTTCAGTTAAAGCTGCATCATAAGCTAAATGTTGCGTTTGGCAACCACCACAATGTTCATACACAGGACAAAAGGGTGTTACCCGATCTTTGCTTTTAACAAGCAACTTATCAATTTCACCAATTAAATAATTGTCTTTTACATTTGTAATGATTGCTTCTACTTCTTCGTTCGGTAAAGCAAAATCAACAAAAACGGCTGTTTTTTGGTAATAACTAATACCCTCGCCGTTAATGCCCATTCTTTTTATTCTCAACCTAATTTTGTCGCCTATCTTTACTTTTTGTTCCATCATTATTCTTTCCTTTTAACACGTTTATTTTAGCATATAAAAATTGCTTTATCACAAATATTAGGCTTATATGATAAAATTAACATATGTTATCTATATGATTATAGATTTTATAAAAGGAGATAAACCATCATGAAAAAAGTATTATCAATCATATTTTTGCTTTTACTGGCAGTTTTTTTAGTTTCTTGTCGGAAAAACACTAATAAAACATTTATTGTTTCATTTTATGATGAAGGTATTTTAGTTGATAAGCAAACCGTTAGTTATGATGAATTATTAGTTGAGCCAGAACTTAATGAACGTTTAGGATATCGTTTTGATGGTTGGTTTTTAGATACTGACTTTAATGAGCAGTGGCTTTTCAATACTGCAGTTAAAAAACAGATTACCTTATATGCAAAATGGACCATAACCTTAACTGATGAAGAATATCAAACCATGTTGGAAATCTATGCAGACCTTGAGGCTATTTCCATTTTTAAGACATCCAATCAATATCACTTGCCAACAGAAGGTACGATTAATCAATCCAAAATCACTTGGAAATCAAGCGATTCAAGCTTAGTCTTCTCGACTGGTCGAACTCTACCGCTCATCGGTAATCAACCAAAAGATGTAATCTTGACTGCCTCTGCTACTTTAGACGGATTAACTTATACCAAAGACTTTATCTTTACCATCGAACCTAATCAGCCTCCGGTTGTTACTAGTTCAAAGATGATTGATTTTGTGAACCTAACTTCTGAATTTGAAGTTGAAGATGGAACGTTAAAGACCTATTTTGTTAATAATGGATCTATACCATACGTTGATATTGAATCCTTTTTAACCTTACTTA
>JBAYPP010000078.1:0-4910 GCA_041677585.1 Acholeplasmataceae bacterium | reverse complement strand
TGTCTAAACTGATTATTGATATACCTTAAATAGGAAAAATGGACAAAATCAGGATTGTTAACAAATAAAACGAATGTTGGGGGTTTAATCGCGACCTGCGTTACATAATTGAATTGTGCTTTCCCTCGATTGAAAAGTTTAGGTGGATTCATTGCGACTGCATCATGCATTACTTCGTTAATGATGCTTGTTGCCAGTTCTTTGCTATAGTTTGCGAATGCTTCTTGGATCGCTGGAAAAATTGTATTGATTCTTGCTTGATGCTTAGCTGAAACAAAAACAATTGGTGCATAATCAAGGAATTTAAATTCATCACGAATTTTTAATTCCATTTTTCGCATTGTTTTTTCGTCTTTTTCAACCGCATCCCATTTATTAACAACAATAACAACAGCCTTGCTAGCTTCAACAATATAACCAGCTACATGTTTATCTTGCTCAACAATACCTTCTTCGCCATCTAGTATTAACAGACTGACATCGCAACGCTCTAAAGCACTCAGTGCTCTTAAAACACTATACTTATCGGTATTTTCATATACTTTACCACGTTTCTTAATTCCTGCGGTATCAATCACAACGTATTGTTGTCGATCTTTTTTAAACATCGTATCAATTGAATCTCTTGTCGTTCCAGAAATATCAGATACAATGACCCTTTCTTCACCTAAAATTGCATTTGTCAATGATGATTTTCCAACATTGGGACGACCAACAATTGAGAAAGAAATGACATCATCTGGGTAACTAAGCTCATCACCTGGATGAAAGCTAATGATTTTATCAAGCAAATCACCAATACCAATACCATGGTGACTACTGATTGCAATCGGATCATCAAACCCTAAAGCGTAAAATTCATATATTTGTGGAACTTGAGCTAAGTCATCAATTTTATTGACAGCTAAAACAACCGGTTTATCTGTTTGGTATAATAGTTTAGCAATGTGATAATCCCCATCTTGTAAACCATTTTTGCCGTCAACAAGAAAAATAATCACATCTGCTTCTTCCATTGCGATTTGTGCTTGTGCTTTTATTTGGTTCAAAAAGGGCGCGTCGCCAATGTCGATGCCCCCTGTATCAATTACACTAAAGTTTTTAGTTAGCCATCCGGCTTGGGCATAGAGACGATCCCTTGTTACACCGGCTGCGTCATCAACAATCGACAATCTTGATCCAATCAATCGATTGAATAAACTTGATTTTCCAACATTAGGACGGCCGACGATTGCTACTTTAAATGGCATATTAAAACCTTCTTCTTATTTTTCTGCTAAATCTTCGTCAAATAAATCGCCAAGTTTAGTTGAATCTTGGTCATCATCTTCTAGATACTCTTCAAAGGATGCACGTTCAGCTTGTTCTAATACTCTTTTAATTGATAATTTTAAAACCCATTGATCCTTGTTTACTTCAGTAACAACAGCATCTACTTCATCATCAATCGCGAAATATTCTTCTGGACGACCAATTTTTTCATTTGAAAGTTCATTTAAGGGGATAAATCCATCAACACCTTGAACTTCAACGGTTAATCCATCTTTTGTAACTTCTTTAACTTTTGCTTTTACAACTTCACCACGTTTAACGGTTACGTTTTTCCACGGATTATCCTCAAGTGCTTTTCTACTTAAGGCAATTCGTTCTTTTTTAACATCCAACTGAATGATACTCAAAGTAACTTCATCACCGATTTTTACATAATTATCAAAGTTATCGTTTGGATTCCATGAGTATTCATTTCGATGTAATAATCCCCGAACATCTCTTGCAACTTCAACAATAATACCAAATGGTAGTTTTTGAAAAACAGTACCTGTTACATTATCACCGATTTTATGTTCTGCATAAAAGATCTCATAAGGTGTTTTTTGTAAAGCCTTCATTGATAAATCAAGACGATTTCCTTCTTTTTTAATAACCTTGACTTCAACTTCTTCACCTAAAACCAAAATATCATCAATTGTATCGATTCGATGGTGGCTTACTTGGGAAATACGTAACAATCCAACAACATGGTTAAATCGAATTGTTGCTGCATGAGGCTCAATCTTATCAACAGTACCTTTAATGACTGCCCCAGTTTGGATGCTGTCAAGTTCTTCTTGACGCAATGCTACTCTGGATTCATATGCTTCTTGTCTTTCACGTTCAAAAATAGCTTTTCTTGAGCCAACAATTCGACGATGTGAACCTTTTTGTGTTGCTTCAATGATTTCTATTTCTAATATTCTATTTTTTAAGGTTTCTTTATTCTTAACTAAATCATAGTCCAAAAGACTATATGGTAAAAAGACTTCATTTTCTAGGTATGTTAAAAGTAATCCTTTGTCTAATACTTGTTTTACTCTTGCCTTGACTGGTGCTCCGGTTGTAACAAAGCCTTTAATTCTTTCAAAATTCTCCTCAGCTAATAAAGGCAATCTTGATAGTAAAATTTGGGCCGGATCGTCTGTTCTTTTTTGAACACGAGCTCTTACCTTATCGCCAATGTTGACTAAACCGATAAAAGTTTCTGGTGCGGGTTTGCTGTAATTATCTAAGTGAATTTTTCCCTCAGTCATGTCTCTTACGTCTAAGTATATTGTGTTTTCTTCAATTTTTATGACCGTTCCTTCAACGATTTGGCCAACCTTTAACATCTTAATCTCCATGCTTGTTCTCCTTTTTGTCGATCAGTGCGATTATTTTATTAACCACTTCTTCAATGGTTAAGTGTGTCGTATCTAAGAGGATTGCGTCATCGGCAATCTTTAATGGTGATTCCTTTCTAGTGGAATCTTTTTTATCACGAACCAAAATTTCTTCAATGACTTGATTGATTGATTGTGATTTACCTTTTTTTACAAGCTCATCGTATCTTCTTTGAGCTCTTTCTTCAACATTTGCTGTTAAAAATATTTTTAAATCGGCATTTGGCAAAACAACTGTTCCAATATCCCTGCCATCCATAATGATATTTCCATTTTCACTGGCATCTTTTTGCCAGCTCACTAATTTTTTTCGTACGTATGGAAAACTTGATACGAGTGAGACGTACTGTGTAACATCTTGCCTTCTAATAGCTTCTGTTACATCTTTTTTGCCAATATAGATTGTATTGTTTTCATACTGAATATTGACGTTTTCCAAAAAAGTATACTCTTCTTCATTTTCTAAATTGATTTGTTTTTCAATTGCGAGCAAGGCAACAGCACGATACATAGCTCCCGTATCGATGTGCGTCCACCCTAATCTTTCAGCAATTTTAGCACTGATTGTACTTTTTCCTGACCCAGCTGGGCCGTCAATCGCAAGCTTAAATCCGAGCATGATTGTCCTCCGTACATTAATATATTATATCATATAATCATTGTTTTACAGTTGTTTTTTTGCAATCTGTTGCTTAATTTGGTGCAATTGCTTGATTTCATGAATTTTTAAAGCACGATATTTACCACGTTCAACACCTTCTAAGGTTAAAAAATCATAGCGTGTTCTAGTAATCTTTTTAATCTTATGCCCTAGAGCTTTGAAAATTAGCATTAAATCTTTGTTCTGATGCGTATCAATCACTAGTCGAACCAGCGTTGTCTGATTTGTTTTGTCTCGTTCAATCAATTGCGTTTCTAACGGCTTGATTAACTTGTTTTCGATCATTATCCCTTTGCGAATTTGGCGAATCTTTTCTTTAATCATAATTCCATCAATACGAATCAAGTATTCTTTTGAAATTCGATTATTTGGATTAGTTAATACCTTGGTTAAATCCCCATCATTTGTCAAAATCAATAACCCCGCGGTATTATAATCAAGTCTTCCAATCGGATATAAACGAATGTGTCTATGTTCTTCTGTCAATAATTTAACGACTGTTAAACGACTTTCATCATCTGCGGTCGTTGATAAAACACCTCTTGGTTTATTTAATAAAAAATACTGTTTTTCAGCTCTTTCAATTGGTTTTCCATCAACAAAAATAGAGTCATTCAATGAAACTTTGTACCCCAATTGTGTAATCACTTCACTATTTACTTTGACGCGCCCTTGAAGAATCATTTCTTCGGCTTTTCGACGCGATGCAATATTTGCTTCCGCCAGTATTTTCTGTAGTCTTTCCAATATCTTCACCACATAACATTATAGCATAAACTTCTTGTTTAGATACAGGTAATAAATATAAAAAAGAATCTCAATGAGATTCTATTTAAGTCATTATTTATATCTTGAGACATAACTTCCATCATTTGTATTAACAATGATTTTTTCATCTTGTTCAATAAACAACGGCACTTTTACCAACAGTCCTGTTTCGACAATCGCATCCTTCATCGCATTTGTCTTAGTATCACCCTTAACACCCGGAACAGTTTCAATCACTTTTAGTGCTACTTTTTCTGGAATTGATACACCTAATATTTCCGAGTGATTGAATAACATTACTTCAACCATCATTCCCTCATAAATGAATTTGAGCTCGTGTTCAATTTGATTTGCTGGAATTTCGATCTGCTCATAATCATCGCTGTTCATAAAGACATGCACGTCATCTGCGGCGTATAAGTACTGCATTTCTTGCTTATCAATCTGGGCACGTTCTACTTTTGTTCCGGCATTAAATGTATAGTCAATAACTGCTTTAGTTCTTAAATTTCTTAATTTACTACGGACAAAGGCCGCACCTTTGCCGGGTTTAACATGTAAAAACTCAACTACTTGATAAATGTTTCCTTCATGGACAATTGTTTGTCCGGTTTTAAACTCGTTTGTACTAATCATTTGAATCTCTCCTTTTTTAAGCCGTTTTTATTATACTAAAAAACAACTTGTCAGACAATACTTTCAATTAGAAAATTTATCGCTTCAAAATAACTCTCTTCTTTTTTGCCTGAAAAATGAGCTTCTACAAGACCGGCTAAATAATTTGT
>JBAYPP010000077.1:0-5085 GCA_041677585.1 Acholeplasmataceae bacterium | reverse complement strand
ATGGGTAAAGCGGCTGTTGATTTAGCTAAATCAGTCGGTTATGTTGGTGCTGGAACAATTGAGTTTTTAGTTGATAAACAAGAAAACTTTTATTTTATCGAGATGAATACAAGAATTCAAGTTGAGCATCCAATTACCGAAATGATAACTGGCGTTGATTTAGTTAAAGAACAAATTAAGATTGCCCAGAAAAAACCATTATCATTCACACAAGACGATTTAAGAATCAATGGACATGCGATTGAATGTCGAATTAATGCAGAAGATCCGTATCATAATTTTATGCCTAGACCAGGAAAGATTAAAAACATTGTTTTTCCTGGTGGTTTTGGCGTGCGTTTAGATACACATATCTATTCTGGATATACTGTTAACTCTTACTATGATTCAATGTTAGCAAAAATAATTGTACATGCACCAACAAGAACAGAGGCGATTCGAAAAATGCGAGTTGCATTGGAGCAGTTTGTTATTGAAGGTGTCACGACAAATATTGAGTATCAATATTTATTAGTCCATAATACAGACTTTATTAAAGGGCAATATGACACAGGGTTTATTGCTCGTTTTCAAGCCCTATTGGAGGAAGCAATCAGATGAATAATTTTATTGATGAAAGAAAGAAGAAACTTGAAGATTTTAAAACAAATATTCGCAAAAAACAAAAACAAGTCAAATCAGTCGATATTCCGGATGGGATTTTTATTAAATGTGAAAACTGTAATTCAGCAATCTTTGAAAAATCATTTGAAGCAAACTATAATGTTTGTCCTAATTGTGATTATCACTTTCGCTTAAGCGCAAAAGAACGAATCAAACTGGTTGTTGATGATAAAAGCTTTTTTGAATTATACAGTGACATTCAATCTTTTAACCCACTTAAAATGCCTGAATATGATAATAAATTAATAATCGGAAAAAAACTTTCGGAGATGAATGAAGCTTTTTATTGTGGAACAGCAAAAATCGTTAATATTCAATGTGCAATCGGTGTGCTTGATGCTAATTTTATGATGGGTTCAATGGGTAGTGCCGTTGGTGAAAAAGTAACAAGGTTAGTTGAATATGCAACCAAAGAAAAACTGCCGGTTATCATTTTTTCAGCATCTGGCGGAGCTAGAATGCAAGAGGGTATTTTATCATTAATGCAAATGACCAAAACAAGTGCTGCTTTATTTCGTCATCATGAACAAGGCTTATTGTTTATTAGTGTCCTAACACATCCAACAACCGGAGGTGTTGCAGCGAGTTTCGCTTCATTAGGCGATATTATAATTGCTGAAAAAGGGGCTTTAATTGGCTTTGCCGGTGAAAGAGTGATTAAGCAAACAATTAATCAAGATTTACCAGAAGGGTTCCAAACAGCTAAATTTCAATTGAATCATGGTCAAGTAGACTTAGTTGTTAACCGTCGTTTAATCCGTAAGACACTATATCGTTTGTTGCGTCTACATCAGACAGAAAGAGGTATTTATGAGCAAAACAGCTTGGAGCAAAGTTAAACTTGCAAGAGATCCTAAGAGACCAACAAGTCAATTAGTTATTCAAAGTTTATTTTCAGAGTTTATTGAGTTACATGGTGACCGTTTATATAAAGATGATCCAGCCATGATTTGTGGCATTGGTTTTTTTGAGCATGAACCAGTTACAATCATTGCGCAAGAAAAAGGTGTTGATACAGAAGAAAAAATAAAAAGAAATTTTGGGATGCCTCATCCTGAGGGATATCGTAAAGCTTTGCGTTTAATGAAGCAAGCGGAAAAATTTAACCGACCGATTATCACTATTATTGATACTCCAGGTGCTTATCCGGGTATTGGTGCTGAAGAAAGAGGACAAGAAAGAGCAATCGCTTTAAACTTACAGGAAATGATGTCTTTGACAGTACCGATTATTGTCGTTGTATTAAGTGAAGGCGGTTCTGGGGGAGCATTAGCAATTGGTGTTGGTGATGAAGTGTTAATGTTTGAAAATAGTATCTATTCTATTTTGTCACCAGAGGGATTTGCTTCAATTTTATATAAAGACAGTAACCTAGCTGAACAAGCTGCAGAGATTATGAAGATTACTGCTGCTGATTTACATGACTTAAAAGTAATTGATAAGGTCATATATGAAGGTGAGGGCTTACATATCGATCAAGAAACAGGGATTCGTCACTTAAGACAAGAAATTACGAGAGCATTAAATAAATTAAAAAAACTATCAAAAGAAGAATTATTAAATAATAGATACCAAAAATATCGAAAAATGGGTGCATTTATCGAGAAGGAGATGGCTTCATGAACGCAAAAGTCGCAATAGTCGGCGCAGGTAAATATTTACCAGAAGAGAAATTGGATAATCAATATTTTGAAAAAATAGTCGATACATCAGATGATTGGATAGTAAGTCGAACAGGCATTAAGGAAAGACGTAGAGCAACAAATGAAACAGCAAATGATTTAGCCTATCTAGCGTCTGTTGATGCAATTAATAGTGTTAATTATGATAAGAACAAGATAGACTTAATTATTGTAGCGACAATAACAGGAGAGTTAAGAACTCCTTCAGTCGCAAACGATGTTTTAAGAAGATTAGAAATAGATCACGATTTAATGAGTTTTGATGTAAATGCTGCTTGTACAGGCTTTAATTACGCCTTAGATATAGCCGCCAAATTATTGGAAGGAAACAAATGGAGGTCTGCTTTAGTAATCGGTAGTGAGAAATTAACGAAAGTTGTTGATTATGAAGATCGTAACACTTGCGTATTGTTTGGTGATGGTGCAGGAGCTGTCATATTGGAAAGAACGGATAACAAAGAAGATGAAGCATATTTTTATAACTCATCAACACCAGATCTAAAAAACTCGTTATATGTCGATAATCACATTCATATGCAAGGACAGCATGTTTATGTTTTTGCTGTGGATATGATGGAAAAAAGCATTCAAAGAATTTTAAATGTTGCAGGCAAAAAAATTGAAAACGTGGATTTAATTATTCCTCACCAAGCGAATAAGCGAATTATTCAAACAGTTTCAAAAAACTTAGAAATTCCGCTTGAAAACTTCACAATGAATATGGACCGCTATGGTAACACCTCAGCAGCTTCAATTCCCATTACAATCGCTGAAGTATTCGCAACGATAACAAAACCGATCAAAGCACTATTAGTTGGTTTTGGTGGAGGATTGACTTGGGGAAGTTCAATTATTAATCTTAGGAGATAAGCTATAATGAAAAATATTGCAGAATTATTAAGTATACGTTATCCAGTAATTCAAGGTGGAATGGCCAATATCGCAACTGCCAGACTTGCAGCTGCTGTTTCAAATGCAGGCGGGCTTGGCTTGATTGGTTCAGGGGGATATCCAGCAAGTTGGGTTAGAGAACAAATTAGATTATGTAAAACGCTGACAGATAAACCTTTTGGTGTAAACATTATGCTTATGAGTCCTCATGCGGCCGAAATTGCTGATGTCTTAGTTGAAGAGGAAGTCAAGATTGTAACTACTGGAGCAGGAAGTCCGGGTATTTACATGGAAAAATGGAAAAAGAGCGGTATGATCATAATCCCGGTTGTTCCATCGGTTGCGATGGCAATTCGAATGGAACGTTTTGGTGCTGATGCAGTTGTTGTAGAAGGAACTGAAGCAGGTGGCCATATTGGTGAACTAACAACAATGGCAATCGTGCCTCAAGCAGTTGACGCTGTTAATATTCCGGTTATAGCAGCTGGAGGTATAGCTGATCAACGTGGTGTTCTGGCTGCCTTTGCATTAGGTGCTAAAGGTGTTCAGATAGGGACAGTTTTATTAGCAACTGAGGAATGTCCAATTCATATCAACTATAAAGAAAAAGTTGTCAAAGCGAAAGATACCGATACAATCGTTACTGGTCGTGAAACAAAGGCACCTGTTCGAGTCTTAAAAAATCCAATGGCTGTTGAGTACATTGAGTTAAGCAAAAAGGGTGTCGATTTAGAAACATTAGAAAAATTAACAATCGGCTCACTTGGCAGAGCGGTTTTTGAAGGTAATTTAGAAACAGGATCCTTTATGGCTGGTCAAATATCGGGTTTAGTCAAAAAGATTAAAACGGTTCAAGAAGTCTTGGATGATCTCTTTTTACATGTTAATGAATATAAAACTAATTTGGAAGTGATTTAATGTCAAAGCTTGCAGTCATATGTGGTGGTCAGGGTACGCAGTTTCCAAGCATGGATCAACTGTGGGATTTTGATGAAAAAAATAAAGTAGAAAGATTTAATTTAATCCAAGAAAAACTAAATGTTGATCTAAAATCGATCTTAAATAGTGAGCAAGTAAATGAAACGGTTTATGCACAACCATTAATTGTTTGGCTACAGACTTTAATCTATGATGAAATTAAAAGACTTAAGATACCAATAGCTGCTACAGCTGGTTTTAGTTTGGGCGAGTATTCAAGTTATTATGTTGCGGAAATGCTTTCTGCTAAAGAAACGATTAAGCTTGTTTTAAAACGTTCTGGGTTCATGCAAGAGGCAAGTTCAAAGAAGCCAGGCTCAATGGTTGCTGTTTTAGGACTAGATTATCAAAAAGTTGAAGAATTGGTTAAAGAAGTTCATACTGAAGCAGAACCACTGTATCCAGCAAACTATAATACGCAAATCCAAACAGTCGTTAGTGGAAGCAATAATGCAATCGAGACGTTTATGGAAATTGCAAAGCAAAAGGGTGCGAGAAGAGTAGTTAAGCTAAATGTTTCTGGTGCGTTTCATACACCGTTGATGCAAGAAGCAGCTGAGAAATTGGAGCAACATTTAAAGACTTTAAATTTAAGCAAACCCCAAATTCCCTTTTATTTAAACAGTACCGCTGCAAAGATGGATTATAATATAGTTAGCATGGAAGCTAAGAAGCAAACGATGGGTCCGGTCTATTTTCAAAAAATGGTTGAACAAATGATCAAAGACGGAATCACCCATTTCGTTGAAATTGGACCCAAAGCGGTTTTAGCTTCAATGATTGCGAAAATAAATAGTGAAGTAAATGTTATTGCAGTTACTGAAAGTAAAAATTTAAATGAACTAAAGGAGTGGATTAAAGATGTACAATT
>JBAYPP010000076.1:0-5124 GCA_041677585.1 Acholeplasmataceae bacterium | reverse complement strand
TATCAGTGCTTGGCTTTCTTCTTCCAGCAATCCTTTTTCAATATTGATTTGATGATTAAAAGAGTAATCTAATAGTTTTACTACACTTTCAATCGCTCCACCTTTTTGATCAGTAACTCCATAATAAACTGAGCGAATTCTAGCTTGCAGCATTGCACCAGCACACATTGGGCACGGTTCCATTGTAACATAAACATCACAATCTTCCAAACGCCACGTACCTAACTTTTTCGCTGCTTTTTGCATAGCAATAAATTCTGCATGAGCGTGAAATGCCTGTTGGCTTTCTCTTTTGTTATGTCCTCTTGCAATAATTTTCCCTTGGTATACAACAACTGCTCCAACAGGAACTTCATCCATATCATATGCCTTTTGTGCCTCTTTCAAGGCTTGTTTCATAAGGTATTCCTTATTTAGGTTTTCCTGGCACTTCATGATAGTGTCTTGATCTTGGTTCATAGGACTCCTTTGCACCAACCAAAACAGTTGGATCATTATAATGAGCAGGTTTACCGTTAATAATTCGTTGGGTTCTAGTTGCTGGTAATCCACTCTTTACACAAATTGCCGTTAATTTAGTAACGAACTCTGCTCTTGCTAATATTTGTGGCATTGGCCCAAAAGGCTCTCCTCTAAAATTACGATCTAGACCACCAACGATTATGCGTTTACCTTGATCAGCTAAATTTTCAATGATTTGAACAATTCCATCATCAAAGAATTGAGCTTCATCAATTACAACCGCATCAGTATCTTCTTTGACATAATCATAGATTTCTTCACTATTTTGAATAACGATCGATGGGTTTCGACTCATGTTATGAGATATAATTTCATTTTCAGAGTATCTTGTGTCAATTTTGGGTTTGAAAACTAAAACACTTTGTTTTGCATACTCTAATCTTCTAATTCGACGAATCAATTCTTCCGTTTTTCCGGCAAACATCGGACCACAAACAACCTCAATAAAACCATTGATATATGTATGATACATTTTATTAATCCCCTTTTTATTTTATCCCCTTTAAATATGCAAAAATTATAGCATTTATCCCCTTTAAAATCAAGTGCTTAACTAGTAAACTGTCCGCCAAATTGATAGAAACTTTTTTGCAATAATGCCAGTTAAAATTCCCGTAGGTACACTTAAAAAAAGCATAATGGGTAAATATGCTAAAACGACCACACTTCCAATGACGAAGATTCCTGCCGCTATTTGTCCGATACAATGAAAAATCGATCCAATCGCACTTACTCCAAGTGGGCCAAAAAAATCCAGTTTAACAAAAATCCCCATCATGATTGTTGACAATAGCACACCTGACATACTCATATAAAAGGTTGGGCCCAAAAATCTTCCGCTTAGTAATGATACTAAAACAACACGTAAAATTGAAATTGCAATTCCTTCTTTGAACGAGTAAATATAAATAATAATCAAAGTCATAATGTTTGCAAAACCAAGTTTGGCTCCCGGAACGGGAATTATTGGAATACTCGCTTCAATAATATTCAGCACAATCGCAATTGCCAAAAAATTTGATAGAAGCGTAATCTTTTTCGTTTTTTCCATGTTGTTAAACCTCTAGTTGTCTTTCTTGTTCAAATCTAACGTAAATATTGTTGGGTAGACAGATAAGTGGAAAGCCCGTTGATTCGCCTTCTTTACTACAAATATTATTAGGACTTTTCTCATCGATTATCTGCATGCTTTTTTTCTCAAAGTCATAACTAACAACAACTAATTGTCTAACACCTCTTACCGTATAATCGCCCAGTAAAACAATACTATTTTTTTCCACGTCGTGATAAGGAAACTGATTATAACCGTAAAGATCGTAGTATTTATTTTCAACAGCCTGTTTGCTAACGATATTTACGTTTTGTAAACCAAAATCAACCGTAACCATTTTTTCAGTTCCGTAGTAAACACTGGCTGAAGCTGATTCCCCTCTAAATGCTGTCATCCGATACACCAAAAAAACGCCCCCCATTAAGAGAAAGAGTGTTATTACTAGGATTAGATCTCGTTTTTTTTGTAGCGGACTTTTGGTTTTCATATTTACAACCTTTTTTATCTTAATTCGAATTCTGTATCTACCATATATCTGGTGTCAATTGTGTTATCATAATTGAAAATTATTATTTCAAAATCGTATGTTTCTCTTACCCTTTCAACCCAAGACTCTAAAAATTCCGGCGACATTGAAAATATTGCAGTCGTAATCGCATCTGCAAATCCGGCATCTTTTGTAACCATTGTCAAAGAGTGATAATAGTGCATTGGGTACTTCGTTTTAGTTGAAATTAAGTGGTGATATTTAATATCTCCATACATGAAAAATTGCTCGTTATTTCCGCTTGAGGTAATTGAGTTGTTTTTTACTTTTATTTCGCCATAAAGTCGACCATCATTTTTTTGCCTGTTTGGATTGATCAACCCAACCGGAAATTGCTTGTCTTCAGACTTTGCGTTCTCACCTAAATAGATTGAACTTCCCCCAGCTACTATAATGAAGTTTTTTACCTTGTTCTTTTCTAAATATTCATATGCTTTTTGCGTAGCGTAGCCTTTAGCAAATGCCCCTAAATCCAGTTTTACTTGATCATTTTTTAACTTAATGTAATACTTGCCATCTTCATGGAATAAGGTATATGCGTTTTCTTGAACTTCAATCTCATCTATTTTTCTAACTAGTTCTTCCCACTCAGCTTCTGTGATGTCGTTTCCTTCTAACCAATCTTCTGATTGAATTACTTCTTTCCATACATCAATTATCTTTCCAATTGAAACATCAAAGTACCCATCTGTTAAGATGCGATACTCTTCAGCTTTAGCTAAGATTTCATACAATTCAAAATCAATTTCAATCTTTTCACCGGGTCTTTTATTGATTGCGTATATATTTGTCTTAAATGCCGAGTCAATCGGCAAATCTCTAAAATTATCTGTTAAGTGGTGATAGGTTAAATAAATATCTTCAATTACTTTTATGTTCTTATTTGCATTCTTTTTAGTGTCTCTAACTTCCGCTTCAATAATAGTGTCCATTGCAGAAATATAAAAACGGTGTGTATCTTTAGTACACGCGCTTAAAGTAATTATTAGAGCTATCACTGTAACAATGCTAAATATCTTTTTCATAATTTCACCTAGTTTACTTTATTAAATCAAAAACATCGCTTGATGTAAAGAAAAGGACATTGAATGTCCTAAATCTTCACATCAACAGGCGTACCGTCTGGATTCGGATGATCCTTTAAATACGCTAAAATAGGATTAAAGTGTTTGTCTGCTTTTCCTGGTTTGCATTTTGACAGTTCTTTGATATCACCATTTATGATTGCAGTTGCAAATGCTCTACATCCTGGTGTTCCGCAAGCTCCACAATTATAGTTGGGAAGAAGTTTTTCAACCCCGTCTATTCTTGGATCTTCCTTAACTTCAAAATAACTATCTGCAAATGTTAGCGTTAAGCCTAAAACCATACCGATAACTCCTAATACAGCTAAAGGAATTAGTGCTGCTAAAAAATTCATAATTTAATCTCCTTTATACTTTCTAATGCGCGAGTTAGGCAACTTCCAGAGCCTGAACAACCCGAACAATTTTGTGCGTCTAGATATGCTTGTTTACATGATTCGGGAATTTCAGTTGTTTGGTTTGCGTATATTGAACCGATATATATTAGACTCGCTGCTACTATTATTCCTACAATTAAAATAAACTCCATCTTAAATCAACCCCGCCAAGCCCAGGAAAGCCATTGACATTAATGATGTAGTAATAAAAGCAATTGGCAATCCTTTAAATGCTTTTGGAACACTTGCTGTTTCTAATCTTATTCTAATTGTGCTAAAGATTATGATCATAAATGCAAAACCCATCGCTGTCCCTAATGCATAGACAAGCGCATGAGGAAATGACTGAGGTGTAGCTACGACCTTTAATGCAACACCTAATACAGCACAGTTTGTTGTAATAAGTGGTAGATATACACCTAAAGCTTTATAAAGTGGTTGACTGAATTTTTTGATTACCAATTCAATTAATTGAACAATGCTTGCAATAACCAAAATAAAGGCGATTGTATCAATATATTGAATGTTGTATTTAACTAGTACAAGGTGATAAAGCGGATATGTTATAGCTGTTGCAATGACAATAACGACAATTACCGCAGCTCCCATTCCGAGCGCTGTTTTAACTTTCGTAGAAACGCCAAAGAATGAACATAATCCTAAAAATTGCATTAAGATGATGTTATTAATAATCATCGAGGAAATTAAAAGTAATACTAAATCCATTATTTCTTACCTCCTTGTGCTCTCATGTTTTTATACACCGCAATAACTGCGATCATAATTCCCATAACTAAGAATGCTCCTGGAGGTTGTGAAAAGATGCCTAATGCATATTTTGATAATCCCCAATTTTCAAATAAGATAAACTCAAACGGTAATGGTAACAAGACACCAATTTTAATCATACCAGTTCCGATTAGTTCTCTAAAAAAACCAATTAAACTTAGTGCTATACCATATCCTAAAGCCGTTCCGGCTCCATCAATGATTGATTTTCCTACAGAGTTTTTTGATGCAAATGACTCAGCACGCCCTAAAACAATACAGTTTACTGTAATTAGGGGAATAAAGACTCCGAGTGCTTGCGATAAATCAAGCGCAAACGCATCAACAAACATATTGATTACCGTAACTTCGGTTGCAATAATAATGATATAAGCTGGCAATCTTACTGCACCAGGAATAAAGTTTCTAAGAGCAGAGATTGTCGCATTCGTTAGAATCAATACAATTACAACAAGTAAGCTCATTCCAAACGCGCTTTCAAATGTTTGTGAAATAGCCAATGCTGGACATAAACCTAGCGCCATCGCAAAAATGCTGTTTTCTTTAATAATTCCAGTTGTAAAAATACTAAGCAAATTGTTGTCTTTATTATCGACGCTTAAGTTTACTTTTTGTTTTGCCTCTGTCATGCCGATGTCACCTCACTTTTCAATTCTGTTAACATTCTAATTACTAATCTACTTGAATTTGTGGCTCCAGTTGAAATTCCTTCATCTTCTTCAAAATCATTGATGTTTGTATTAAGAACTTCTG
>JBAYPP010000075.1:0-5444 GCA_041677585.1 Acholeplasmataceae bacterium | reverse complement strand
GTCTGAAGAGGTTAATCAATTGGTACCGCAAATTGATCATCAAAAGTGTCAACTATGTGATGAATGTGTTAATTTTTGCCGATTCCATGCGTTAATTCACTTTATTGATAAAATTAGATTGTTGCCAAACTTATGTCATGCTTGTGGGGGATGTCAGTTGGTCTGTCCACATCAAGCAATCACCGAGGTCGATGAGTTGATTGGGTGGGTACATCATAAAAAATATCAAAGCCATGATATCTATGGCGGAGAACTGATGGTTGGCAAAGAAACTGGTGTGAAAATTATATCCACTTTACTAGATAAGCCAAATCCAAAACAAGATGTGGTAATTGACTGTCCACCAGGTAATGGTTGTTCCGTGATGGAAAGTATGAAATCATCCGATGTATGTGTATTGGTGACTGAACCAACCATGTTTGGGTTAGAAAACCTTAAGATGGTTTATAAACTTACTAAAGTCTTTAATAAAAAATCAGGTATTGTGATTAATAAGTCATATCATCAAGATGACTTAATTATTGATTATGCAAATACCCATAATATTCCTATTTTAGGGGTTATTCCATTTGATAAGGCTTTGGCAAAAGACAACTCAAATTTACTGATGATTTCTGATAATGAAGATTACAAAGACTATTTTTTATCGATATATGCGCGTTTATTAAAGGTGGTTGAATCATGAAACAACTTCTTGTATTAAGCGGGAAGGGTGGAACTGGTAAGACCACCATTGCCAATCAACTGATAAAATTAAGTCACACGAAAGTCTTTGCTGATTGTGATGTAGAGGCACCAAACCTTCATTTAATGTACCAAAATCATTTGAAATATACCGTTCCTTACTATGGACTAAAAAAAGCCACCATTGATGATCAAAAATGCTTAAACTGTGGTTTATGCAAAACCCATTGTAGATTTAATGCGATTGACCATATCAATGGATCGTATGTCATCAATCCTTATCAATGTGAAGGGTGTGGCGTATGTGGATTGGTCTGTCCAATACAAGCGATTCATTTTAATGAGTCTCTAGATGGGCAAATTGAAGTCTATCAAGACGATTATTCTTTCTCAACGGGGAAACTTAAGATGGGTAGTGGCAACTCAGGTTTGTTAGTCACTGAAGTAAAAAAACAAATCAATCTAGATGATCATGGTTTAGCAATCATTGATGGGCCGCCAGGAATTGGATGTCCTGTGATTGCCTCGATGACTAAGGTTGATTATATTCTGATGGTGACAGAGCCATCGATGTCCGGTTTTAGTGATTTAAAACGACTGATTGGAACGGCTAGAAAAACACATATTCCGTTTGGTGTATGCATTAACAAGTTTAATCTTAATTTAGAAATATCTAGAAAGATTGGTCAATATTTAGAAGAAGAAAAAATCGATCATTTAGGTTGTGTTGAATACAATCAATCACTAGCACAAGATAGTTATCATCAATCATCAGTTCATGCTACAAGTGATATTGATGATCAAATCTTCAGCATCTATCAAAAGGTACAAAGCATATTGTTTAATGCTTGATTGTATCCATGGTATAATTTGTTTGAATGGAGTGGTGGTATGTTTCGAACAATTATATCGATGCAAAAAGAAAAAAAATATCTCATTCAGGGAAGTATTGTATTTACTTTGTTTATAGGATTGTATACGTTGTTAGATTATTTAAACATTGGATATACACAAATGCTGATTGATTATGGTTGGTTATTGGTCATAGGTAATATTGTATTAAATATAATAATGGCCTTTATTAGTGCTTTTATGTGGAATATTTCAACGGCACTGTTAACCTTAACTGGTAAAGAAGGGAAAGGCTCTTTCTTTTCAGGTTTTGCAGTCATCTTTGGTATGTTAACCTATGGATGTACCCCTTGTGTCATTGCATTTTTTGCAACAATAGGGATTACTTTTGCTGTTGCGGCCTTGCCGCTAGCAGGTTTACCATACAAATTGATAGCGTTAGTATTATTGGTTTTAGGGTTTTTATGGCTTAAACATGAATCAAATCATGTAAAATGTAAAATTAAGAACGACAAAGAATAAGAAATTTGGACTTATTCTTTGTTTTTAATTTAATAAGAAATTGTATTACATATGATATTTGATATATATAAAATATATTGTGTCCTTTTTTCATTATTCAAAAAATGGTATAGTTGTGATATATAATTATTTGAAGAAAGGAGGACAAAATATGAGCTATAAAGCAATAAAAACTAAGTTATATTTAAGTCAAAATGAAAAGAAGTTTTTACTTTTTCTAATGCATGAAGCTAAAAATTTATACAATCAAGCTTTATATAATGTTAGACAACATTATTTTGATACTGGGCAGTATTTAGACTATGTGGAAAATTATAAATTATTAAAAGACAATACGCATTATCGGACTTTATCAACATCCTTAGCCCAATCAGTCATAAGAAAAGTTGACGAAGCTATGAAAGCATTCTTTGGTTCAATCAAATCAAAGAAAAGTAAGAAAGTTAAATTACCAAGATATTTAGATAAAGATGCTTATTATTCATTGGTGGATCGTATGGTCTATAAAGCAAATAACCATGAATATACATTGCCAAGAGGCAAGTTTATTAAAAGATTATCAAAACAATTTGAAGAGATATCCAATAAGTTAATTAAGAAAAATCTATTTCTATCAGAGATTGAATCACTAACACTTAAGATAGAAACACCAAAATGTATAACAAATAAAAAAATAAAAGAAATCACCATCAAAGAAAAGTATGATGGCAAATACATTGAAGCGATTCATGTCTATGAAGATGATGAAGAAAAAGAAAATGATGATTCTATGAAGACAGAAACGATGGGAATAGATTTTGGTTATAATAACTTAGCCATGTGTGCATTAACCAATGGTCATCATTTATTAATTGATGGTCTAAGACTAAAAAGTATGAATCAAAGATATTGGAAGAAGATATCAAGACTAGCGTCTTTAAGAGAAAATCAACAAATACTTACAAAGAGAATGATAGGATTAATGGAAAAAAGAAACAATCAAATGACCTATGGTATTAACAAAGCAGCAAAATTAATGATAGAGCATGCCAAGAAAGAAAAAGTTAAAGAAATCATCATTGGCTATAATGAAGGCTTTAAAGATATCAAATCTAATAAGCGAAACCACCAATGGTTTAAAGCTATACCTATAGCAAGGCTAAGAGATAGAATTATATTATTGGCAAAAGCCAATGATATAGAATGTCAAGTCATTAACGAAGCATATACGTCAAAAGCATCATTTATCGATAAGGATGATTTTAATCAAATAGATTATTCGGGTAAAAGAATTAAAAGAGGACTTTATCAAAGTAAAAAAGGCACTTTAATCAACGCTGATTTAAATGCCTCATTAAATATCATTAGAAAATGTAAGCCCAAAGCCTTAGGGACAGGGTTTAAAGGTTGGAACACGCCTAAGCGAACTTACCTATTTAGTTAAGTTGTCGTTTTAAAGAGTAATCGTAGATTACTTTTGTTCTACCGTTTTCGGATTAACTTGGTTAGTTGGATTCTTAATCAGATGTGTTTTATACGACGTTAATATTTTCTATGTTGTGTTGTTCTCGAAGCTATAGAAGCAATTTCACTTTTGTTTTTGAGTACATATTTACTCAAGAAAAATCGTCCAATGGAGGTTAACTAATATGATAGAGAAAAAGAAAGTGAAATGCTCAAGTTTTCTTTGGGATGTATTTATGTGTTCGTTAGGCTCATATGGCGGACCTGAAGCCCATTATGGAGTATTTTCTTCAATTATGGTGGAGAAAAAGAAGTATTTAACTGAAGAAGAGTTGACTGAAATGATAGGACTATATGCATTGGTTCCTGGACCTAGCAGTACTCAAACAATCACAGCCATTGGCTATTATTCAGGTGGACCCATTCTCGCTTTACTTACTTTTTTAGTCTGGGCCTTTCCTGCCATTGTTATTATGGCATTATTTGGTGTATTTTTTTCGCTAATTGATAACAATGATGGTTGGAAACCAATGATTACTTATCTCCTAGCTGTCGCTGTTTCCTTCATTATTTTTGCGGCTTTTTCATTGTCAAAGAAAATTTTGAAAAGAAGAACCGATTGGATCATGTATTTAATGATGTTGGCAGTAGGGTTATTGTTTATTAAATATTCTATTTGGGTTATACCATTGATGTTATTGACTGGTGGATTGGTTTATCTAGCTCCACATTTTAAGGATAGATACAAAATTAGAGAAAAACTTAATCCACGGTGGGCATTGCTCGGATTAATCATCGGAATTGCATTGCTTAATGAAGGACTTAGAAGCTGGATTAGTGCACCTTGGGTGACTCTTTATACATCATTTTATCGATATGGGTATTCTGTGATCGGAGGTGGTCAAATTGTTGTGCCACTAATGATTCAAGACTTAATCCAATCTCAATCGTTGATTTCATTAAGTGACTTCCTATCTGGTTATGCGATTGATCAAGCCATACCAGGACCATTATTCAGTTTTGCAACCTTCGTCAGTTCGCGTTCATTTGTGGGATCTGGATATTCGTTTCTTGCTGGTATGATTGGTGGATTTAGTATTTTTTTACCTGGTATTCTTTTGGTGTTTTTTATTTTTCCAATATGGAAAAATGTAAGAAAATTGATACTTATGAATTATTTTTTAAATGGTGTATCTGTTACTGCTGCTAGCTTAATTTTGATGACTGCGATCACTTCAAGCATCAATTTGCCTGTTGATTTTGTTATGTATGGTGTGGTTATCATTTCAACACTGATGTTGTTATCAAAGCGAATACCAGCGCCATTAATCGTTTTGATTGCAATAACACTTGGACTGATTATTTGAAGATAATAAAGTCTTGAATTGCCTTTAAGTTATTGGTAAATAGATGGTTTAAGCATTTTAATTTGATTAAATTTTTTTGAGAAGTATAACGTTAAATCATTATATGGTATACTTATTATATAAAATATTGATATTTGGCTAATATCATGATGCTAGTTTATTAATTATCAAAGAATTTATTTTCATTAAATGTATGAAACATTGATATGATTCTAATCATATTGAGTTGAGTAAAAGGAGTGAGTTTATGAAGATAAAAAAAATGTTTAATAATATTACCATTCGCGCTAGAGTCATTCTCACTTTTGTTTTGTTAACGGGAATAACCCTCACCATACTAGGTACGGTGATTTTTACTAATTGGTACAATTCTGCACATGAAGTTTCTTCTGATTTGTCTAAGATGACGAATGAAGATATTGCTTTACAAGTTTCAGATTTTTTAAAAAACCCATTTGATTTTAATGAAGCGCATGCTCGTTTAATTGCCAACAACTATGTTGATATGTCAAACCAAGAAGAAAGAGAACGATTCTTTGTTTTAACTTTGCAAAATTATGATGATCAAGTTTATAG
>JBAYPP010000074.1:0-5551 GCA_041677585.1 Acholeplasmataceae bacterium | reverse complement strand
CCGAAGTGGAAGAACCGGCAGGATGTATGATTCAGGAATTGTAATAACGCTTGCTCAAACAAAAGATAAACATAAAATTGAAAAGCTTGAAAAACGGGGAATTGTGTTCAGAAAGTTTGTTTTGACACCGCAAGGTATGAAGCAAAAGATGATAAAAATGACAGTTCGTGATGAATCAATGATTGAAGCGACTAAAGCAATTCCCAAAGCGAAAAAGGTTTCACCAAATCACAAGAAGAAAAACAAACAAGCCATCTTAAAAAAAGCTAAACAAATTAGGAGGAAGAAATATGCTGATTATAGGTAGCCACGTCTCAATGAAAGGTGATTCAATGTATGTTGGATCAGTTTTAGAAGCAGTAAGCTACAAAGCTAACGCTTTTATGATCTATACGGGAGCACCACAAAATACAATTAGAAGAAGTATTAGTTCATTAAGAATAGATGAAGCACTAGAACTAATGGAAAAACATGGGTTAAAAACAGAAAATGTTGTTGTTCACGCACCATACATCATTAATCTAGCAAATCCAGATCCTGAAAAAAGAGCGTTTGCAGTTAGCTTTTTAACCGAGGAAATAAAAAGAACTGATGCAATGCATGTTTCCCAAATTGTTTTACATCCAGGTAGTGCAGTTGGATTGGATCGTGAAGCGGCGGTCAAATGGATTGCTGAAGGAATCAATCAAGTTTTTGAAAACACAAAAGGTGTAAATGTAAAAATAGCATTAGAGACAATGGCCGGCAAGGGAAACGAAGTTGGTCGTAGCTTTGAAGAATTGAGAGCAATTATTGATTTGATTGAGGATCAGGAAAGAGTAAGTGTTTGCTTTGATACTTGCCATACAAGTGATGCCGGATATGACATTAAAAATGATTTTGAAGGTGTTATGAAGAAGTTTGATGAAATTGTCGGTAAAGAAAAAATTTCTGTTTTCCATATCAACGACTCAAAAAACCCAATGGGTGCTAGAAAAGACAGACATGAAAACTTCGGTTTCGGCCACATTGGTTTTGATAGTCTGGTCAAAGTAGTTTATCATTCTGATTTTACCCATGTTCCTAAAATATTAGAATCGCCATATGTTGATGATAAAGCTCCATACGGTTTGGAAATCGCAATGATTCGTAATAAAAAGTTTGATGAAAAATTGTTTGACTCACTTTGATAAACAAAAGAAAATGGCCCAATTGGGCCATTTTAGATTTTTGATTGTTAAATTTCATCATCAATTATGAGTTTATAAAGATTTACATATTCTTCAGCCATTTTTGTTGTACTAAACTCAATTGACATTGCTCGACGAATAATCTTATCCATTTGCTTTTTATCTTTATAAATCTCAAGTACTTGATCCATTGTTTGCTTAAACTCTTCAACATCATAATTTTCAAATGAGAAGCCATAACCGTTTTCTTGATCTTTGAAATAGGAAATAACAGTATCTTTTAATCCACCAGTTTCTCTTACAATCGGTAATGTACCATAACGCATTGCAATCATCTGATTCAGTCCGCAGGGCTCAAATAAGCTTGGCAGTAAGTAAAAGTCACTTGCTGCATAAAAGCGTTGTGTTAAGACTTGGTCATAACTATTTGAGAAGTAGACATTTGAAGGAAATTTCTTTTCTAATTCTTTAAAGTAATTTTCAAAGTTTGCAGTTCCTTTGCCAATTGCAATAAAGTTTAATTGATTATTTTTCAAATAATTATCAAGCGAATGAACTAAAATATCAATTCCTTTTTGACGCGAAAAACGACCAATAAAAGCAAACAGCGGTAAATCATCGTCAAAGCCCAATTGTTCAGTCAAAGCTTTCTTATTTGCTTTCTTACCTGCGTTAAATGAAGTTAGATCATAATTTTTAATCAAATCCTTATTCAAACTAGGATCATACAAACGATTATCAAAGCCATTTAAGATCCCAAACAGTTGGTATTGTTTTGATTTTAAAGGACCATCCAATGCGAAGCCATAAAATCTTGTCAATATCTCCGATTTATAAGTTTCACTGACCGTGTTGATTGCACTTGATCGCATAATAGCTGCCTTTAAAAAATTGACCCGATCATTGTGCATGTAAGTGTAGTTCTTCACTTCAAACAATGATTCCGTACTTAAGTCAAAGGAACCTTGTTTTTCTAAGTTATGAATTGACAATAAGGTTTTAATCCGCTTATATTGATCATTATATTGACGATACTTTGTATCTAACAAATAGGAGATTAAACCGGTTTGCCAATCATTCGTGTGAATGATGTCAGGATAATAGTTTAATAAAGGCAAACTTTCTAAGATTGCATAATTAAAAAAAGTGAAGCGTTTATCATCATCTTCATAGGTATATAATAACGGTCGATCATAATATTCATCGTTACGAATAAAAATATAGGTTATGTTTTGATAAAAGTATTGGTAATAATCAGCCTTTTTCGTTAATGATCCCATTTTAATATCGATAGAACCAAGGTGCTTCATATTAGGTAAAAAGGAGTTGCTTTGTTGGTAAAGGGGTGTAATAACATATATTTCATGGCCTAGATGCTTTATCTCTCTGGGCAAAATGGATGCGACATCCGCTAGACCGCCAGTTTTACTAAATGGATAAACTTCACCACTGCAAAATAGTATTTTCATTGGAATTTTAAAGAGTTAAAATGTTTAATAACAGTCTAAGTCTTGGCTCCTTTCTGCTCGCTTTATATATTCATCAATATGAATTAGACTCAAATATAGTTAATATACTTAATTCACATCAAAGAAATTAACCTGTCTTTATTATACCAAACAAGTTATAATAAACAATCAAGATAACAAAATTCAGGATTTTATCCGAAATATTCCCTTTTTCAATTGCTTAGCAATCAATTTTATGTTATAATATCTTGCAGTTATTCAAGGAGGTTTTTATGGCTAGAAAATATTCTAAACTAGAGCCAAAAGTACCAATTACAACGATGATTATCGTCGCGATTTCAGTTATATTGGTGTTTGGGCTCATCATTATTTTAACACCAACAGCAAAACAAAAAATCTATGCAAATTATAAAAACGGTATGGGACCAACCTTACCATTAATTACTGAAGAGCATCCATTTGAAGAAATCAAGTATAAAAATGGCTTTTTAGGTCTTAAAAAAGGACTAGAGTCGAAGATCAATAGCGGAGATGTTGTCTTTTTGTACATCTCATCACCAACATGCACCCAATGTCAAACGTATATTGGTTTGTTTGAGTATTATTTTGACTATGAGGATGAAAGAGTAGCAATATCAGCTTATGCAGATAAAATCTATTATCTTAGTCCGCTTTCAGATACGAAGAGCATGAATCATTTAATGGAAGATTTTGAGATTGAGCAAGGCACACCGCAGTTTATCGTTTTCTATGACAAAAAGATTGTTGCTGAGTTTACGATTAATTCAAGTAAAAACGAACATCGAAATGTCCATGATTTTTACAAAGAGATTGTTACAATCTTAGAAAAAGAATAAAAGCACACTGTGCTTTTTTTTAAAAGAAGGATGATCAACCGTGTTAGAACAAATTAAACATAAAATTAAACAGCAATTAGCATCCAAAATCAAAAATTTTGATTTTGTAATTGAAGAACCTAAAAAGGGATATGCCGACATTGCGATTCCGTTGTTTTCGTATGCAAAAGAGACAGGAATGCCGATGAAAGAGACATTTGATACAATAAAGACTTACCTATTAGACTTAAAGGAAATAGACAATATTGCGTTTGTTGGTGGTTTTTTAAATGTCTTTATTGAACGAATAATCTTTTCAAAAACAGTGCTTGAACATATCTTGACTAAAAAGGAAGAGTACGGCAATAAAACCCAAGCAACGCAAAAAGTTGTTGTAATGGATTATTCATCACCAAATATTGCCAAAAGTTTTTCTGTTGGTCACTTAAGGTCAACTATGATTGGTCATTCACTTAACAAGATCTATCAAAAACTGGGTTATAAAGTAATTTCAGTCAACCATTTAGGCGATTGGGGTACTCAATTTGGGAAAATGATTGTTGCCTATCAAAAATGGGGTAAAGAAGAACTGATTAAAGAAAATCCGATTGCTGAATTGCAGAATTTATATGTAAGATTTCATGATGAAGCAAAAAACGATCCAACCTTAGAACAACAAGGCAGAAATGCATTTCTAAAACTTGAAGAAGGTGATTCTGAGGCGCTTCGTTTATGGAACTGGTTTAAGGATGAGTCACTGCGTAAGTTTATGGAAATGTATGATTTATTAGGCGTCAGTTTTGATTATAATGATGGCGAATCATTTTATAATGATAAGATGGATCAGGTTGTTTTAGAATTAGAAGAAAAGGGATTATTAAAATTTGATCAGGGCGCACAGATCGTTGAACTAGGCGAAGATGTACCACCAGCATTGATTAAACGTAAAGATGGTGCTACTCTCTATGCAACAAGAGATTTAGCAGCACTATTCTATCGATTTAAGACTTACCATGCAGATAAAATTTTGTATGTTGTTGGCAATGAGCAAAAGCTTTATTTTGAACAACTTAAACTGGTTACTGAAAAGATGGGTTATGGTTTTGATATTGAGCATGTTAATTTTGGTCTTGTTTTACTCGATGGCAAAAAGATGTCAACTAGAGGTGGAAAAGGCAAAAGTTTAGAATCAGTTATTGAACAAGCAGTCTTAACTGCAAAAGAAGCCATTGTTGAAAAAAATCCTAATTTAGAAAATCAAGACGAAGTAGCAAAAGCAGTTGGGATTGGTGCGATCATTTTTAACGATTTAAAGAACGAAAGACATTTAAACATTGACTTCAATTTAAAAAATATGTTAAAATTTGAAGGTCAAACTGGTCCGTATCTGCAATATAGCAGTGTTAGAATGTCATCTGTCTTAAACAATCAAACACTAAATGACAAGATCGATTTAAACTCATTTAAAGAAGATGATTACTTTGGAATTGTTAAGCTATTAGCACAGTATCCACATATCGTAAAAAGAGCTGAAGAACAAAATGCACCAAGTGTAATTGCAAAATACACATTACAATTAGCCCAGGAATTCAATCGATTCTATGGCAAGTATAAAATAATTTGTGAAGATGAAATATTAAGACAGACAAACTTGAAGCTTACACAAGCAATTCAATATATTTTGAATGACGCTTTAGGGTTGCTAGGAATAAAAGTATTGAAGCAAATGTAAAATTGTTATAATTTTTGAAAAAAAATGTTATATTATTAGTGCTGCTAGTGCAGCATTACTTCCCCGCGTGATGAAATTGGTAGACGTGCCAGACTCAAAATCTGGTGGATGCATAATCCGTGCTGGTTCGAGCCCGGCCGCGGGGACCATATTTGCACAACAGTGTTGATACAATAGTATCGACTTTAAAGAATATGAAAATAGGGAGATAATCCCTTTTTTCTTTCTAAAATATCAGTCTATGCATCACATAATGAATGTGATTTATAGACTTTTATCTTTTAATGTCTAGTGAAAACACGAAAGGTCTATTTATACACTCTGTTTTTCAAAATAAACAAGTAT
>JBAYPP010000073.1:0-5571 GCA_041677585.1 Acholeplasmataceae bacterium | reverse complement strand
ACACCCTTGGATAATGAACTTACAACAAAAAACGTCTTGCTGTCCTTGATTTCACAAGCAAAAAAATCAATTTTGATTACATCGCCTTATTTAATTATTGACAATGAATTACTTACTGTCCTAAAACTAGCTGCTAAATCAAATATTAAGGTACAGATCATCATTCCGCAAATTCCAGATAAAAAGTTAATTCTAATGGTGAGTGAATCATATGTCCCTGAATTAATTGAATCAGGAGTCGAAATCTATCGTTATCAACCAGGCTTTATTCACGCCAAAATGACGATTGTCGATGAAGAAAAAGCCTTAATTGGATCAACCAATTTGGACTTTAGAAGTTTATACTTACACTTTGAAAATAGCATTTACATGGAAAACGATCCTTCAATTGCAGAAATGGTTGCATTTTTTGAAAAGACCGTTAGTAACTCTGTTTTAGATAGTGAACTAAAACGAAGAAATATCTTCTATCGTATTATCCAAGCGTTGCTAAGAGGGTTCTCTCCGCTCTTATAGATGAGAGTCAATTGCTAGTCTGGCTTCCTCAAACACTTGATCTTCCGTTTTGTTGCTTGTGTTTATAATAACGTATTTAATATCGTATACTGCACATTGCGCAGAAATCTTTTTAACATAATCCTTTAATAGACTTGAGAAATATTCTCTGTTACTATCAAAGTTGTCAATCTCTTGATCACGACCACGTGTTAAAACACGATTTTCAAAATTTTGCCAGTCTACATCTAAAATGATATATAGGTCTGGCTTTTTTATTTGGTTCATATAAGCATGAAAAACACCATTATACATATTCATAATTGTTGGCATCGATTTTAAGTTATGATGAGCAAACAGCCAGTGTTCAATTAAATCGCGGTCAACGATAAAGCTTTCGCCATACTTTTGCTGATTAAGCCAATGATTGTGAATGAAATAGATTTGCAAAAGCATCTCAACGTTATTCTTTTGTTCATAAAGCCAGCGTAATAAGGTGTTAAATACCTCATCATCACGTTCAAATTCTTGCATCACAGGTAAATTATAGTGTTTACCAATTTTATCAACTAAGGTTGATTTTCCTGATGCGATCATTCCGCCTACTGAAATTTTCATTCTTTGTCCCCCCCCTTTTTTATTTTTCTGTTGTTAAATAGTCAATTCCTAATTTCGCGAATTTATTTAATTCATCCTGACGATTGACCGTCCAGACACCAAGCTTGGAATTTGATTTGCGTAGTTTTTTAATTGCTTTTTCATCCGCTATTTTCGCTTTTAACGATAAATCCAATTCATTGACCCGTGCTTCATAAATAACTTCGTTTGTTACTTTTTCAATTAAATATTGAAGCTCGATCGAACTGATCGCACGAATAAACTTCAAGTAGTCAATATTAAATGAAATGATTATCGCCTGCAAATTTTCATATTGATCAATCAAGTTGACCAAGTCAATTAGCTGGGTAATATTGTGGACTGCTTTTACTTCGATTACAGCTATCTTACTAGCCTTATGACAGATATCTAAGAATTCGCTTAGTTTGGGAATCTTCAAATCAGGAAACTTGCTGATATTTTTACCAGACTTCAAAGTAAATGCGCTTATCTCTTCGTAAGTCAGGTCCATTATCTGTTTTTTTCTGCCGACCATTCGGTTTAAGGACAAATCATGAAAAACAACAAATTCACCGTCTTTTGTCGTATAAATATCACATTCTATACCGGCAAATTTAGGTTCCTTTGCTGCTAGTTCAAATGCTTTAATTGAATTTTCAGGTGCCAATTTCGCAGACCCGCGATGGGCGATTAATTTCATAATGACCTCTAATGTAATATTCTGTGATTATAATTCTATCGTATTATTGTTCTTTGTACAAGTGCTAAAAGCAAAAGTAGAAAAATTATAATTTTTCTGTTATTTCTTTCCTCTGACATACGCTTTTGGCCAAGGGAAATCAATCCCTAAAGCTGCGGTTTCATTTAGGATAAAATAGGGTTCACGTAAAAGTTTTCGTCCATAAAAAACTAAATCACATTGATCATCAATAATGACTTCATTACCAAATTGCAAATCTTCAATTAAGCCGCCACCAATAATTGTAAATGAAGTTTTTTCTTTTAATAAAGCTGCATGACTTAGCTGATACCCTGGAAACAGTTTAATTTCAGTGCTTATGTTTCCACCAGTACTAACATCAACAAAAGCAAAAATATCTTTGTATGACTTTAAGATTTCAATCCAATCCTCCACGTTTAAACCATTCGGATGATATTCAGTCGCACTGATTCGAATTCCAAATGGTTTTTCTTTGGGCCAGACTGAAGTGATAGCGTCAACCACTTCTTTTAAGAAGATTTTTCCATCTTTATATTTATCATTCCTTTGATTTGATAAAGGTGATAAAAACTGATGAATCAAATATCCATGCGCTCCATGTAGTTCCAAGACATCATAACCGGCTTCATCAGCTCTTCTTGCTGCCTGCAAAAAAGCATTGACTGTTTCTTTAATTTCAAAAATTGTCATTTCATGTGGTACATCATATCCTTCATAGGCAATTGCCGAAGGTCCAACCACATTATCAACTCGAGCCTTTCGTCCAGCATGGTTTAACTGAATTCCGATTTTTGATTCCATTTCATGAGCACCGGCAACAATTTTGCTAAAGCCTTCAATGTGATCATCACTCCAAATTCCTAAATCTGCATTCGTAATTCTTCCATTTGGTAAAATAGCGGTTGCTTCTTGAATGATTAAACCCACTCCACCAACGGCACGAGTAAGGTAATGAACTTCATGAAATAGATTTGCTTTCCCAGAATCATCTGCCATGTACATACACATCGGTGGCATCACAACTCTGTTCTTCAACTCCAAGTTTTTTAAATAAAACTGATTTAATAGCATAATAAAACCACCCCCATAGCCATAATAATATTTTAGCATAAAAGTGGTGGCTTTGTTAAACATACTAAGCAAACATTAAGATAAAATGTATATGTTTGTCTTATATGTCCTGCTTATTCAAAAGATTGGATCCTATGATTGTTGATCCGACCAACATTACAATACCAGAGATAAAGCCACCGATAATATGTTTTGTTTCCGGATTAGAAAGTAAAATATAAGATAGCTGATTCGTCGGGAAGTAGACGAGAATATCAAAGAAAATTTGGTTTTTCAAATAACTAAAAATCATGGTAACAATTTCAATTACAAATCCTGACCCTAAAACAATCAAAATTATATTAACCTTATTCTTTAATAAAATAACTAACATCATAAAGAGCGCTACCAATCCCCACATTACGAAGAATAGTGAGATTGCAGCTAAAACAACTTTGCTTGTATCAGCAAAAACAATATTGGAAAATCCGATTATGAAGCCATAAATCAAATAAAACGAAAGCAGTGTTACAATAGTGTACACAATGAATATAATGCTTAAGACCATCATCTTAACATAATAGTATTGCTTGCGATCGGATACCGAAATCAAGGTTTGTCTCAATGTTGTTTGATATTCCTTACCAACATAGGCAGAGACAATTGCGGAATATAAAACTGTGAAGATGCCTGTTGATCCCGCTGCATAGAAAGACATAATTATAGTAGGCGACAATACTTGATAATCTTCAACAAGAGGATTACCGGAATCCATGCCTGGAGGTATGGTTGAAGCTAAATAATCAAAGGCCAAGATAGTTCCGAAATATAACACGAGAGTACTTATAAAAACAATAATAACTACTCTTAGCATTTTTGAGTACTGAAGTTTTTTTAGCTCCGATAAGAACATTGCTTTAAACATTGTTTTTACCTCCTGTTATTGATAGAAAATAGTCTTCAAGGGTTCTTTCAATTACGCTTGCGCTTCTAACTTCAATATCGCCTAGTACAAGCGCTTTGTTTATTTTATTCAATAGTTCGACTTGCTCGTTAATCTCAAGTACATTTGCATTTTTAACTCTATACTTGGCAATCTTAAATTTATCTTTTAGTATCTCAACTGCTTTATTGACATCCGAAACTTCAAAGACCATTGAGTTTTGATTTTTCTTTTGAAGTTCAATAGCAGAGATTTGCTCAATCATTCTACCATTGTCCATGAATCCGTATTGCGTAGCAAACGTTGACAGTTCACTGAGGATATGGGAAGATATTAAAACCGTAATACCTTTGTTTTCAACTAAATCAAGCAAAATATCACGCACTTCTTTGACGCC
Source organism: Acholeplasmataceae bacterium (assembly GCA_041677585.1). Classification (GTDB taxonomy): domain Bacteria; phylum Bacillota_I; class Bacilli_A; order Acholeplasmatales; family Acholeplasmataceae; genus JBAYPP01. The sequence goes on along the minus strand of JBAYPP010000073.1, from coordinate 1,347 downwards.
TTCTGGGTCAAGTCCGTTGACGGGTTCATCTAAAATCAAAAGTTCCGGTTTGTTTAATAAAGCTAAAGCAATTCCTAGTCTTTGTTTCATTCCAAGCGAAAAAGCTTTTGCCTTTTTTTTACCGGTATCTTCTAGTTTTACAAGTTTTAATACTTCATCAATTACACTTTTGTCTTTGATGTCTAACAAGATTCGATGGACATCTAAATTTTGCCTTGCAGTTAAATTCTCATAAAAAACAGGCTGTTCAATTAATACTCCGAGACGATGTTTCTCTTTGTAACGCAAATCATCTTTTGCACCAAAAAGGCTTATCTCACCTTGATCGGGAAATGCAAGACCAACGATTAATCGCATTAATGTCGTTTTACCTGCACCGTTTTTGCCAATAAGACCATAGATGTTTCCTTTTCTAATTGTCAAATCCACTTGATCAACAGCTAATGTTTCTTTAAAGCTCTTACTAACGTTTTTTGTTTGAACAACAATCATTTTATCTCCTCCTGTTGCTTATTTCCCGTTAAATTATCTACTTTGAGAAATTCAACAATTGAAGTTATTGTTTCGTTTGAAAGTAATACTACAACTTGTTTTGCTGAATCTACTACATATAATAATGGTTCCAATTCCTCTTTTGCCTTGACCGCCACTCGATGCTCAACGCGAATAACATTATAGTCCAACTGGGGTTGTAAAACTGCTTCTGCAAATTCAATATAGTAGGCATTATTCAAATGCTGATGTTTATCCATGTGATAATCATAAATTTTAAATGGTTCACACTTAACTGGCTTTGTTGCCGGAATCAATACTTTTCGTGGATAATCAAGTAAATTATGATCATTTTCATAATTTTCAATACCATCAAGTGTCTCTTTGCTCAATCTAGCATTCTTCAATGTTTTAACTTGAACATATGCTCCCATTGACTTTGAAGCCACTACAACTTCGTTTTGCTCATTATAAATGATTGTATTACGATAGCCATAAAAAGCTTTTGTTTCAGTTGGAAAAGTCTTTATGATTAAATTATCACGATAAACAGGGCGACTGTAAATTTGAATTTGACGATAATTCAGAAATACACCGGCATTTTGCTTAACCAGATCTTGATTAAGCTGTGTTAGTGAATCAATATGCAGACTTTCACAATCTTGAATCAGATTAATTAATGAGATTGTCTTTGTCTTTAAGGATTGTCCGATTTCACTACTAGCTACTTGTTGTTTTTTTAAATACATTAAATCCTCCTTATGCTGCAAACGCTTCAATCAATAATGAAAACTTTACCATTATTTCAGCCAAGAAATGGGCAATAATCAAAGAAAGTAAAAAATATGCTGCCTT
>JBAYPP010000072.1:0-5623 GCA_041677585.1 Acholeplasmataceae bacterium | reverse complement strand
TCTCTTTCCTTTTGATCCTTTCTTTCTAGTTTTATAATGATGTATTCTTTTTCAATTAAAGAATCAACAGCTGAACCTATTTCATTTTGATTAAAATCAATTCTTCTAGAGATCGCACTAACAGAAAATGTTTTTCTTTTCTTTGCGATTGAAAAAAGTGCCAACAATACATGTAGTTCCGTTAGCGATAGTTTCAATCTTTTAGATTCTCTTAGCAATATCGTTTCTACATTGAAGTTATATTCTTCAATCAGTCGTTTTAAGATCATAATTACCTTTCCCCAATGCATCTTGAGCAGCGTTTTGTTCTGCTTCTTTTTTTGTTTTCCCAATCCCGGTTCCCAATATGATTTCTTTATCAAGTTTTACTACGGCATGAAACTCTTTTGCATGTGACGGTCCACTTTCGTGAATAATATGATAACTAATGTTTCTTTTGTCGCCGCTTTGAATATATTCTTGCAGTAAACTCTTATAATCCTTAATTTCAAATACCAAGCCTAAATATGGTTCAATCCTTTCATTAAATACACGCCTTGCTTCTTCAATGCCTTGATCGGCATAGATTGCTCCAAAAAGCGCTTCAAAAGCATCAGCAAGAATTGCATCGTTTGCTCCCTTGTTGACTTCACCTTTTCCTAGTTTGATGTATTCAGATAGATTTAAATGATTGGCATAAGTAACAAGTGCTTCTTCGCAGACGGCTTGGGCTCTCATTTTAGTCATTTGACCTTCGCTTGCGTTTAGATTATGAAACAAATAGTCACTTGTCAAAACTTCAATTACTGCATCACCTAAAAACTCAAGTCTTTCATTGTCGGTAGTTTGATTTTCATGACCATATGATGAATGTGTCATTGCTTGTTCATATAAATCAATATTATTAGGTTTAATGCCAACTTTTTTTAATAATGCTTTCATGTTTTATTCCTTTGGTTGCAAAACCAGTGATACTTTTGCAATTATATCTGCTTCAACCATTTCTTTTGCCTGTCGTATGCCATTAAAGAAGGCAAAATCGTTTGAAGAGCCATGCGCCTTAATAACAACTCCGTTTAATCCCATAAGTAGAGCTCCACCGATTTCAGAAGCATCTAAGGATTTTTTAAACTGCTTTAACGCTTTTCTCATAAAGAGTGCACCAATTTTCGACCAAAATGAAGCTTTAATTTCTCTTTTTAAAATCATGCCTAAACCAGTCGCTGTACCCTCCATTGTTTTCATCACAATATTGCAAGTAAAGCCGTCATTGATCAAGACATCTGCAGTAGTTGTAAAAATATCCTTGGGCTCTAAGTTCCCATAAAAATTGATTTCTTTACTGGCTTGAAAAAGAGCATATGTTTCTTTGTCTTGTTCTCTTCCTTTGCTTTCTTCTGTTCCAATATTGATTAACGCAACCGTTGGCTTTTCTCTTTTTAAAAGTTTCTCAGCCACAATACTTCCGTAAACAGCAAAATCATGTAAATGCTCCGGCTTAAAATCAACATTTGCGCCAGAGTCAAGTAAAATCTTCCCTCGACCATCATATGAAGGAATTACAGGTGCAATCGCAATCCGTCTCATGCCTGGCATTCTTCTTAAGATAAAGTGTCCGCCAACAACTAAAGCTTGCGTTGGTCCGGCACTAACAACACCATCAACTTTACCATCCTTCAAAGCCTGAAGGGCCATAAATATTGATGCTCCTTTATTGGTTCGATACTCTTTAATCGGATCTTTTTCACCCATATCTAAATAATGTGGTGTATGCACAACCGATAATCTTTCATGTGAACTTAAATATGGCGCCATTTTTGTTTCATCGCCAAAAAGAGTTATATACAAATTTGGATATTTTTTTAATGCTAAAAAAACTCCTTGTACAATTGGTTCCGGAGCGAAGTCTCCACCCATTCCATCGACTGCTAAACGAATCATTGTATCCCTTCTTTCTGCATTATTATATCATATTTTCAAGTCATCTTTGATGAATTTATGCAAATGTTTATAGCGCTTATCTTTTTCAAATGATTCTAAATTGAATAGCTCTTGAACATTTTTATGTGCTTCAAGCAGTATTTTTTCATCTTCAATCAAATTTAAAAAAGCAAAATTTAAGTATCCGCTTTGAAGCGTTCCAATGAAGTCACCCGGTCCTCTAGTTTGAAGATCGTATTGGCTTAACTTAAATCCATCATCGATTTGTTCAAGTAAATTAAGTCTTTCAACATCACTCTTTTGTGAAACTAAATAACAAGTACTCTGATCAGAACCACGGCCAACTCTTCCTCTTAGTTGATGCAATTGTGCTAAGCCAAAGTATTCAGCACCATAGATGACCATCAAGGTTGCTGATTTAACATCTACACCGACTTCAATAACGGTCGTTGCTAATAGAATGCTTCCTTTCGTCTCAATAAAATCTTGCATAACGTTTTCTTTTTCAGATTCAGCTAGTTTTCCGTGTAGAACAAAAATTGGCGCCTTAAACTTTTGTTTTAGTTGTTCATAGGTTGTTATAATATTTTCTGCAATTTTTGTTGAATCAATCGCCGGAACAACAACATATACATGCTGGTTTTGCTTAAGTGCTTTCTGAATTGCCTGTTCTAATTTATCCTGTTGATTTACATCTATGTAAATTGTTTTTGTTTTTTTTCTTGATGCTGGTTTTTCTTTTATACTGCTTACTCTTGATTTTCCATATGCAATTAAGGCAAGTGATCTTGGTATTGGTGTTGCAGTTAAGTATAAAATGTCTTTATAATGCGCTTTATTGATTAATTCCTCGCGTGTTTGAACACCAAACTTATGCTGTTCATCAATGACCGTTAAGGAAAGTTTTGCAAACTCAACATCATTTTCAATTAAGGCGTGAGTACCAATAATAACATCATATTCATGATTAGCAATTGCGGTTTTAATTTTATCTTTATTAGCTGTTTTTCTAGTTAGAAGCACTGTTCTTAATTCCGGAAAAAGGCGAACAAAGTTTTGATAATGCTGCTGGGCTAAGATTTCTGTCGGTGCCATTAAGACCGCTTGCTCGTTGTTTAAGACAACAACATACATCGCTAAAAAGGCAACAATTGTTTTTCCTGAACCAACATCACCTTGAATTAAACGATATGAAACATGTGGTTTACTAAAGTCTTGATAAATATCATCCAAGGCTTTTAGTTGGTCATTCGTTAATGAAAAGGGCAATTTCTTAATCTTGTCAGCAACTTCGATTTCATGGAGCGCTTTTTCTGGTCTTTTTATTTCATCTTTGTTTTTTGACATTAGTCGCAGCTGCAAGAAAAAGGCTTCTTCATATTTAAATCTTCTTCTCGCTTGTTGTATATCCGCTTCAGTTTTTGGGAAATGTAGCATCTCAAATGCCCTTAGGCGACTGGGTAGATGATATCTTTTGATAAACTCTTCTGGAATTGTTTCATAAACTGATACTTGCTTATTTGCAAAGATTGTCTTTAATAAATTCGATACCGTTTGATCATAAACATTCGGTATTTGATAGCTGGGTTTAAACTCCTGATGCTTTTCTTTTTTAATGACATGGCTTGCCACGATCGTTTTTTGATAAAGATTGTAGACTCCTTTAATGACAACCTCATCGGCCATATTCAATTGTTGTGCTAAATACTTTCTGCCAAAAACAATGATATTTAACTTTTGGTTAAATATCTTCGCGTCAAAACGTACCATGTTTTTCTTGTATGGCTCAAAAGATATTTGTGAGACTATTACACCGGTTACCGTTATTTTTTCTTTGTCTTTTACATCATATAGTGAAGAGATTGAATAGTTTTCATAAAGCTTTGGATATCTTAAAACAAGGTCATAGGTTGACCAGATGTTTTCTTTTCTAAATGTCTGGGTTAGCTTTTCGCCAACTCCTTTAATATCCTTTAACTTTATTTCCATTTTCAACCTCTATTTAAATAAAAATCAGCTAAGACGATTGCGACAGCATTTTCCAAGACAATTCCAACACGATTGATGAAGGTTGTATCATGTCGCCCTGCAATCCTTAATGGTTTAATTGTCTTACTGCCAAAATCAAATGTTTGCTGCTCAATACCGATGCTTGAGGGGGGACGGAAATACACTTGAATGTTTACATCATTGCCATTTGAGATCCCACCTTGAATTCCACCAGCGTGATTTGTTTTTGTTTTGCCAGATTCATCAACGATTAAATCATTATACTCGCTACCATTTTTAAATACATCATTTAAATCTTCGCCAAAGTATACACCCTTAATGGCGGGAATTGAAAATAGCATTTGTGCTATCTTTGAATCCAGTTTGTTAAAAAACGGGTCACCTAATCCAGCAATCATTTTACTTATGCGAACCTTAACCATTCCTCCAACTGAATCTTTTTTTGATTTTACTTGTTCAAGATAATCTTCCTGTCTACCCAAATCAGTTAGAGTACCAATTTGCTTTACTTCATGTTCAAAGCTAAATGGCACTAGCATTTTGGCAATACTGCCGGCGATAACCAATAAAGCCGTTATTCTGCCGGAAAAGATTCCGCCACCTCGCGGGTCTTGAAATCCTTTATACTTAAGATTGGCAACATAATCTGCGTGTCCCGGCCTTGGATGATTTTTAAACTGAACATAATCATCTGACTTTATGTCTTTATTAGCTAAAACGATATGAATTGCCTGTCCGGTTGCATAACCTTGATAAAGCCCTGTTGTAATTTTAAAAAGGTCTTGTTCTTTCCGGCTCGTTTCACCTGTTTTATCTGGTCTTCTTTGAAGAAGGTCTTGTTCAATCTTCATTCGATCCAGTTTTAATCCGGCTGGAACACCTTCGATAATTAATCCCATTTCTTCATCATGAGAAAGACCATAAAAACTTATTCTAAATTTATTTCCGAAGTGATTCATCATAGTACTCCTTAAACTGATTATATTTTTCTAGACTAAACACTAATTCTTGTTTGTGCCAGATTGATTGACTTTCCAAAGCCTGTATATAAAGCATTATTAAGCCGTTATAGGCTTTTTTGGCTTTTTGCATAATTGGTGTTGATGCTGGGTAGTAATTTAAATCAATCAATGTTTTATCAGAAATGTTTTCTTTAACTACACTTCTCGTTCTTTCGCTTGTTGCGTGAATTATTAAATCCGCTAGGTAGGGTTTGAAATTTTCATAGCTGATGGCTTGGTTAGTAAACAAATTCTTGCTTGAGTCTTTACGATAAACAATAATTGGATATGCTTGTAAATCTAGCAAGACTTGAAAGACGGCCCTTGAGGCACCACCATTCCCCAATATATAAACATGTTTATTTTTGACATCAACTTTATAGTAAAACAAAAGTCCCATAAAGCCTTGATAATCTGTGTTGTCGCCAATCAATCGTTTATTTTCGTAATAAACGGTGTTAACGGCTTGAATTTTTTTTGCTCTAGGTGTCAGTTCATCTAATAGGGGAATAATCTTTTCTTTAAATGGCTTTGTTATATTATAACCTTGGTAAACTTCTTTTTTAAGTAAGGTTAAATATCTTGCCAGATCTTCTTCTTCACATTCCAATAAGTCATAGGTTAACTCAAGATTATAATTTTGTGCAAGGTTACCGTGCAGTTTGGGAGAAAGGCTGTTTTTAATGTTTTGT
>JBAYPP010000071.1:0-5794 GCA_041677585.1 Acholeplasmataceae bacterium | reverse complement strand
CTGTTTTTGGTGGTGTCTTTAAACTAACAGCAATGGAAGAGGACGGAAAAATTGTTCCTAAAATTAAGATTAGTGAAAATGTTCAAAAAACAACAATCCCTGGTTTTAAGCAAGTCTATCGGATGATGGACCAAAACAATAAAGCGATTGCTGATGTAATTACGTTACATGATGAAGTTATTGACGAATCAAAGCCTTATCGTCTTTTTGATCCGCTCTTTCCTTGGAAAGATAAAATCATTGAAAACTATAAAGCAGTACCACTTTTAACAAAGATTTTTGATAAAGGAACTTTAATCTATAAAAAGCCCAATTTAAGTGAGATTAGAAAACATTCACAAACAAATTTACAAACCTTGTGGGAGGAAGTTTTAAGACAGGAAAACCCACATCAGTATTATGTCGACTTATCACAAAAACTATATGATTTAAGACGAAAAATGATTAATGAAGAGCGAAAATAGAGGTAAGTCAGCGTGGCAAGAACACTTAAGCAAGAAAACACAGAAAGAATATTACATGAGAAACCATTAATCAAAGGGCTGATTTTATTATCCATCCCGGTTTTTCTGAACAATTTATTAAAATCGCTTCATGATATGATTGATGCGATTTTTGTTGCAAGAATGCCAGGTTATTCAGAAAGCACCATCGATGCAGCCTTGGTTTCTTTAAACATCCACTGGCCGATTAACGGAGTGTTGTTAGCTTTAGGGACAGGGTTAGGCATCGCGACTGTTTCAATCGTCAGCCAATATGTCGGAGCAAACAGACGTGACTTAGCCCAAAAATATGCCAGTAAGCTAGTTATTCTAGGTATTATTTTGGCATTGATAGTCTTTTTTATTTACTTTTTTACTTCAGACAGAGTCTTAGGATATAATTTATTAGCTCATATAATGGGAGCAAGAGGAGAAGCACTTTTCTTTGCGGGACAATACTTTCGAATTCGAAGCTATGAAGTAGTCTTTGTCTTTATTTTCATTATTTATCAAGCTATAAGGCAAGCGACCGGCGAGACTTTAAAACCGGTATTATTAAACACTGGAGCAATTATCCTCAATATTTTCTTGACCTATCTATTTGTTTCAAAATTTGAAATGGGCGTAGCCGGAGCCGGATATTCGACTTTGATTGCCCAGGGAATAATGATACCTTTCATTATTTTTGATTTATTTTTTAGTAAAAAACATCTCAATATCAGTTTGAAGCATATGGGAATTGATCTTAAAACGGTTAAAGATATGAGCCGTTTTGCAGTACCTGCAACACTGGGACAGGCAATTAGTTCATTAGGGTTCGTCTTTATTCAAAGTGCTGTACTAAGGTATGGTGATCAGGTATCTGCCGGTTTTTCAGTTGGAAATCGAATTTCATCGCTGCTCTTGAATCCTGTTGTCGCAGTCAGCACGATCTTGGCGGCATATGTTGGTTTGAACATCGGTCATAATCAACCCGAAAGGGCTAAGGAAAGTTATCGGGTCGCAAGAAATCTATCCTTTGGCATAATGGTCGTAGGGGTTATCTCGTTTATTTTGTTTAGGCGATCCATTGTCGCCCTAGTATTAGGAACAACTACAACAACCAGTTATGATATTGCGGTGGAGTATACGCTTTGGTTACTGTTAACACAGCCATTTATGGCTTTGTTCCAATGTTACATTGGCTTATTCAATGGAAGTGGACACAGTAAGTTTACCTTGCGCCTTTCCATTATTCGCCTTTGGTTTTTAAGAATTCCAATGATTTTAATCTTTATGTGGATTTTGCCAAAGGATAATTATAGTGGCATTTGGTGGGCAATGATTTTAAGCAATATAATAATTCTCTTTTTTGGACATAAATTGAAAAACGAAGTTAAGTTTGAATTGCAGGTGAAGATGGATGTTTGATATTGTCTTATATGAACCAGAGATTCCGCAAAATACCGGTAATATTATGCGGACATGTGTGGCGATTGGAGCAACCTTGCATTTGATTGAGCCTTTGGGATTTAGAATTGATGAAGCTAGACTTCGAAGAAGTGCGCTTGATTATTACGAGAGTTTAAAAATGCACATTTATCCTGATTTTGAAACTTTCAAACAGAAGAATCCAGGTAAATATTTGTTTTTATCTCGATACGGCAAAAAAAATTATGCAGACATCGATTATAAAAGCATTGCACAAAAAATATATTTAATCTTTGGTAAAGAATCAACTGGTGTTGATCGAAATTTACTTGCACAACATTTAGACGACTGTTACCGAATTCCAACAACAGATAAAGTTCGATCATTGAATCTAGCAAATGCGGTTGCAATTGTCAGTTATGAAGTATTAAGGCAGTTTGACTACGGAAACCTTTCGAAGGAAGAACCGGATGCACATAAAGGTCGCGATTTTTTAGATCAGTTTAAGGAGAATGATGATGAAGAAAACAGATAAACAAACACTTGGCGAAGAAATTGCAAACGCTATTTCACACGGATTAATGGCAGTCTTTGGTATTGTTGGTCTAATCATATTATTGATTAAAAGTGATACAACCGTCGAGGTTATTGCCGCAATCATTTTTGGTATGTCAATGATTTTGCTATATACAATGAGTACAATTTATCATTCGCTGGCTCATCCAAAGGCTAAAGGAATATTTAAGCGTTTTGATCATTTGTCAATTTATATCTTAATTGGGGGAACATTCGCACCACCATTACTGTTATTACTTGATTTACAAAGACCGCTGTTCAACATTGATGGTATGCCTGGCATCGGTTTGACATTATTTATCATTCAATGGGTATTAATAACGATTGGTGTTGTTTTTAAATCAATTTGGATTAAAAAGTTTGCAAAATTACATGTCTTTTTATATTTAGCAATGGGTTGGAGTGGTTTAGTCTTTGTACAATCGTTGTTTGCTTATGATCCACGGGCGTTTTGGCTTGTCTTATCTGGTGGTATTGCTTATTCAATCGGTGTTATCTTTTATGCACTATCCCAAATTAAGTATTTTCACTTCATTTGGCATCTATTCACAGCAGCTGGAACAATCTTGCAGTTTATCGCAATTTATGGCTTTATTTATTAATGTGAATAAATATTCATATATGACTTGAAAACGGTAGAAAAATAAGGTATTATAAAATAAAGGAGCGAATAAATTTATGAAAATTATGGCTGTGAATGCGGGAAGTTCATCTTTAAAATTCCAATTATTAACGATGCCTGAAGAGCATGAGATTGCAGCAGGTCTAATCGAGCGGATTGGCTATGACAATGCTGTAGTGACAATTAAATTTAATGGCGCAAAGCAAAAAGAAACAATGCCGATTAAAAACCATCAAGAAGCAGTTCAATTAGCATTGAAGTCATTACTTCAATTTGAGATCATTGAATCGCTTGATGAAATCAAAGGTGTTGGACATCGAGTTGTTCAAGGCGGAGAGTTATTTAAAGATTCTGCTATTATTACCAAGCAAGTAGTTGAAGACATTAGAAGTCTAAATGACTTAGCGCCTCTTCATAACCCTGCTAATATTATTGGAATTGAAGAATTTGTGAAAGCAATTCCCAATGTGCCTCATATTGCTGTTTTTGATACCACCTTCCATCAAACGATGAAAGAAGATGCGTATCTATACGCAACCCCTTATGAGTGGTATGAAAAGTATGGTGTACGTAAATATGGATTCCATGGTACAAGTCATCATTTTGTTTCATTAAGAGCTATCGAATTAATGAACAAGCCAGATGCCAAAATTGTTGTTTGTCATTTAGGAAATGGCGCATCGATTTGTGCAGTCGATTCAGGTAGATCAGTTGAGACATCAATGGGATTAACTCCCCTTGAAGGTGTACCAATGGGAACTAGAAGCGGAAATGTTGATCCTGCTTTATTGTTGCTGGTTGCGAAAAAAGAAAACCGCTCAGTTGAATCAGTTTTAAACGACTTGAATAAGCATTCTGGCTATCTAGGTGTCTCTGGCATTTCAAACGATTCAAGGGATATAACCGAAGGCTTGAACCGTGGTGACTATCGTGCCAGCTTAGCACACCATATACAAATGAAAAGAATTGTTGATTATATCGCAAGCTATTATGTTTATATGGGTGGGTTAGACGCAATTTGCTTTACAGCCGGCATTGGTGAAAATGCTCCTGAAGTAAGACGCGATATTATCGCAAGACTAAAAGTATTGGGAATTGAATTAGATCCTGAATTGAACCAATTACGAGGTGAACGTCTAATCTCAACTCCAAATTCAAAAGTCAAAGTCTATATTATTCCTACAAATGAAGAAGTAATGATTGCTAGAGAAGTTATTCGTTTAAGCAGTTTAGAAAGTTAAAAAGCTTTTAATGAAAAAAGGGCACAAAATTGAAATGATAAGATGTTAGTAGACATATAAAAAACTACTAACATCTTTTTTCATGTTTAAATCAATTTGAGAGGAAAACAACTACGTAACGGCACAAGTGATTGAACCGATTCCGCTTTATGAGTTCAAAGATCTAATAATAGAAGATATTAAAAAATGGAAGTTAATCATCTTTCCTTATCCGCATTTGCCTGATTGACAATTTCCAAAATTTTGGAATCGGTTTGAATATTGGTGATTGATAAATAGTAATCTGGTTCAATGCCAAATTCAATTGAATCAAAGCGATAAGAACCGTCCTCTAATTCAACTCTTAAGCTTAAGACGTTAAGTGAAGACATGGTAAAGAATGTTCCATCAGTTAAAATCATTGGTGTGATTGAGGATGCACCACCGCCTGTTGTTGTTCCAATTATGGTTGCGAAACCTTGATGTTTACCGATTGCAGCCATTAGATTACCAGCACTAAAGGTTACACCAGAAGTTAAGAAAAACCAGTTGACGTCTTCATATGCTTCCTGATCCAATTCACTAAAGTAAGTGATGTTACTACCATCAGTTGGATTGTAATAACTAGTTTCAATTGGTTGTTCTGTAATGTATCCCAAGACACGATACAACGCACCTAGGTTACCGCCCATGTTATATGATAAATCAACGACAATATTCTCAACATTTGGGTTTTCTGCAAAGATTGCTTCAAGTACTTCCTTCATGTAAACATCAGAATCAGTTTCGGCTGTTTTTTCTTCATTGATAGAAGCAGTAATAAACTCATCTAAATAAATAACTGCCGTTGTTTTTTCAGGATTAATGAAACGATATGGACGAGGAGATCCATTTCCCCATCTAACTTGGAGTGCATCATTCATTGGCCAATATGATTTTTCATACCAATTTCGAGCACGACTACCCAATTGGTCAATGTATTGCAATACAGGATTATAACTTGATTCATTATAGTAGCCAGCAAAACCATATGAAGTATGCAATTCATCGATATCAAGCAAGATTGAGCTAAAGACAGCATTGGTTAATGATTTAGCTGATGTCGTGTTGAATTTCTGAAAGTTTTTGTTGAGCAAATCATAATAAGTGTCAATTTCATGTACAGTTTTCAAACCATAAAAGTAATCAAGTAAAAAGACATAAGCGTCAAAACTAGCTAAAGCCAAATCTGCAGGAATGTTTTCTGCATTCAAGCTAGAATTTCTAATAGTTTGGTAGGCTAATTTATCCTCATCTGAAGCGCTTGGACTTGGAGATGGAATAGCGTAAACACCATAATAGGCATCTCCATTGTAGTAAACATTATAATAGCTGCTAATTGTAAAGAGCATGTTAGCAATATGGAAAGGCATTAAATATGTATTTGTTCCATTATCATTATGAATGATCAAGTCAATTCGATAGCGATTTAGATCAAAAGTAAT
>JBAYPP010000070.1:0-5929 GCA_041677585.1 Acholeplasmataceae bacterium | reverse complement strand
GGAGGTTTTCAATAATGATTAAACCTGATCAAAAATTAGATATTAGAAAAATCTTAGAAAACCTTGAAAATTATCGCCCCCGTAGAAAAGGATGGGTTTGGCGCAAAAAAGAACCCCAAAAACTAGGGCCATTTATTTTTGAAGATGCCAGCGCATCACTAAAAAATTATGTTTCATTAACAAGTGCAAGACACTTAAACTATATTGATCCTCAACCCGACGCGACTATCACAACCGAAATCGCTTCAGGTCGGTTTGAAGACGACATTCGCAGAATGCGAATGGCAGCTTATCACGGTGCAGATCACATCATGGTTATCCGCACCGCTGGGCAATCACACATGGATGGATTACTAGAAGGAACCCCACAAGGCATTGGTGGAGTGCCAATTACGAGAAAACAAGTTAGAGCACAAAGAAAAGCGTTAGATATGATTGAAGATGAGGTCCAAAGACCAATAAACTATCACTCATATGTATCGGGTGTTGCTGGGCCTGAGATTGCTGTTATGTTTGTTGAAGAAGGCGTAAATGGAGCACATCAGGATCCACAATACAACGTTTTATATCGCAACATCAATATGTTAAGAAGTTTCGTTGATGCAGCTGAGAGCAAGAAGATTATGGCATATGGCGAAATGGCACAGATTGATGGTGCTCACAACGCTAACGCTACAGCAAGAGACGCTTGGAAAGTAATGCCAGAACTGTTAGTTCAACATGGTATCAATAGCCGGATGAGTGAAATCATTGGGATTGATCCAAATCTGATCTGTCTATCCACAGTACCGCCAGCAGCACCTCCAAGTCCGGATATCAAATTAAACCTCCCCTATGCTCTAGCACTGCGTGAATTTTTTGGTAAATACAAAATGCGTGCCCAGATGAATACAAAATACATAGATTCATCAACTAGAGAAGCGACCGTTACTCATGTCTTAAACTTATTGATTTCCAAATTAACAAGTGCTGATATTCAAAGTACAATTACTCCCGATGAAGGAAGAAACGTGCCTTGGCATGTTTATAACATTGAAGCATTAGATACCGCTAAACAAGCAATGATTGGCATGGACGATTTAAAGAGTATGCTTGATTTTAACAAGACAGGGTTCTTAATGAAAACAAAGCGTGAAATTCAAGAAAGAGCGGTCTTAATGCTAGAAGAAATTTTAGAGTTAGGTGGCTATTTTAAAGCTGTTGAAAAAGGCATGTTTGTCGATAGCGGTAGTTATCCAGAGCGTTCTGGTGATGGAATTGCCCGTCAAATTGAAGGCGGAATTGGTGCCAAAACAATCATTAAACGTGATTCAAGCTACATGGCACCAGTTACAGCCCATTATGGTTATAACAATATTAGCCAATACGCCAACACCCAGAATCCAAGCGATTTAATTAATGGATCAACCTTTGAAAAACCGGAGTTGATTCAATATATCGATGAGTTAGACGAAGAAGACAACGTCAATTTAAGAATGGCTGAAAATGAAGAATATCGCAGCACTTCCAAACTAAAACCAGAAGTTCAATGGCTAGGTGATGGTGTCGTATCCGTCGATCTCTTTTTCCCAACGGATATTAAGACAGCTGAAGCAGCAGCAATCGAAGTCGGTAAAAAAATGAACTTACTGCAAGTTGAAGTCATCCATAAAGAAGTATTACATCCAGTCGAAGGGACAAGGGTTCAAATTAAAGGCGTCTTTGATTTTGATATTGATGTTGATAAACTTGTATTGCCGGAAGTTGTTGAAACGATTTCGGATGAAGAAATCTATGAATTTGCTAAACATAATGAAATCAAAATTATTGCCGGCACTGGTGGTAATGATGAGCACAGTGTTGGTATGCGAGAAATATTAGATATTAAACATGGTGGAATTGAAAAATATGGTGTTCCATATATTTACTTAGGAACAAGCGTTCCCCTTGAAAAGTTTGTTGATGCAGCAATCGAAACTAACGCAAATGTCATTTTAGTATCACTAATCATTTCGCATGATGACATCCATTATAAGAACATGCAGAAATTACATGATTATGCAGTTGAAAAAGGCGTTAGAGATAGATTGATTTTATGTGCAGGTGGAACACAAGTAACACCAGAAATTGCAAGAGAACATGGAATGGATCAAGGCTTTGGTCGCGGAACTAGCGGTCGAGATGTGGCTAGTTTTATCGTTGAAAAAATGAAGGAAAAATTATGAAAATAGATTGTCTAGTCGCGGAAATAGGAAGTACAACAACAATCGTCAACGCTTTTAATCTAAAAAAACAGCCAACTTTCCTTGGCCGTGGAATGGCACAGACTACCGTTGAGGCTGATGTTAACCTTGGATTAAGAGAGGCGATTGAAGACTTAAAAAACAATCTTGGGGTGAAGCAAATAACATATGATGAGTTATTTGCTTCTTCAAGTGCAGCTGGCGGTTTAAGATTAACCGTACATGGTTTAGTTTATGAAATGACAGCAAGAGCCGCAAAAGAAGCTGCCCTTAACGCTGGAGCAAATATCCATTTTTTAACTGCTAACTTACTTGAAGACGACCAGATTGAAAAAATCAAATCAGTTGACCCAAACATAGTTATTATTGCTGGCGGAACCAATTATGGTGAAAAAGAAACGGCTTATCAAAATCTGTTAAAAGTGATTCCACTTAATAAACCAATTATTTACACCGGAAACATTGCCAATCACGATCGTATCAAAAAACTAAGCAATCCATCAATAAAAATTGTTGACAATGTTTACCCAAGAGTGGATGACTTTAACATATTGCCTCTGCGTGAAGCCATATATGAAACCTTCAGCGAAAACATTATTCATGCTAAGGGAATGTCTGATGTTAAGAAAATGGTTCAAGGTAATATTATCCCCACTCCCGGAGCCGTAATGGATGCGACCTTGCTCTGTGCTGAAATGATTAATGGTGTTATGACAATTGATGTCGGTGGAGCCACTACGGATATTCATTCCGTTTCTGAACCAAAACCAGTCTATGCAAAGTTCAATGAGGGCGAGCCTAAGTTTAAGCGGACTGTGGAAGGCGATCTGGGAATCTATGTCAATCGTGAATATGTGGTTAAGAGCTTCCGCAAGGACGAATTAGAAAACAAATTGAATTTAACAGCAGAGGAAATTGATGAGTTAATAAAAAAAGAACCGTTCATTCCTCAATCTAAGCCAGGCAAGAAACTTATGTATGCTTTAACTAAACAGTGTGTTGAACAAGCATTAAACAGACATATAGGTGATTTAAAGCGAGTCTATACGACCAACGGTCTTAAAGTGATACCAGAAGGAAGAGACACTTCACAAGTAAAGATTGTCTGTCTAACCGGCGGAGCTCTATTATATATGGATAATGCTGAAAAAATTGTGACTGACTATTTTTTTAAACAACAAACAAAATTAATACCCGACAGTCAAGTCTTAATCCTAAAGGATCATGATTATATTTTCGCTTCAATTGGGGTCTTATCACATGTCTATAAAGAAGAAGCGAAAATATTACTTAAAAAAACATTGAGGTGGGAGGGGTAAAGAATGTATCCATTAGTTTGTGTGAACTTGACAAAATACAAAGAAAATATCGAGCAAATGATTAAACTTACCAAACCACTAAACATTGAATTAACGGTTGTTTCAAAAATGTATTGTAGTAAACAGCCATTAATTGATGTTATTAATGAAAGTGAAGTTAAATATATTGGTGATGCAAATATCGAAAATTTCATTAAGATAAAAACAAAGAAAAAGAAAATGCTCTTACGATTACCACAACTTCATGAGTTAAATACAATCATTAAATATGTTGATGTTACACTTCAATCAGAATTAAAAACAATTGAAGAAATGAATCGACTCTTAAGTAAAGCAGAAAGTGTTCATGAAATTATCTTAATGTTTGATCTAGGTGACTTAAGAGAGGGTCTTTATTATAATCAACCATATTTAGAAACAGTTGAAAAAATAATTAGTTTAAAAAACATTAAGCTGATTGGAATCGGCACTAACTTAACTTGTTTTGGTGGGGTAATTCCGGATTTAACAGTTCTAAGAAGATTAGAGAACATCAAAAATGAAATTGAAAAAACGTTCAATATCAAACTTTCAGTCATTAGTGGCGGAAATTCCTCTGCAATTGAAATGGTAAGAAAAAAAGAAATACCCCAATTCATTAATCATCTAAGACTGGGTGAATCAATCATTTTAGGTAGAGAAACTGCCTATGGCAAACAAATAGAAAAGATGCACGATGACGTTATTACTGTTGTAGCCCAAATAATCGAAATTAAAAACAAACCATCAATGCCAGACGGAAAAACTGGTATGGATGCTTTCGGAAACAGAGTCTTCTTTACTGATAAAGGACCAATGAACCGAGCAATCTTAGCCTTAGGAAAACAAAACGTTGATTGTAACAATTTGATTCCAACGGATGATTCAGAAATATTGGGCTGTAGTAGTGACCACTTAATCTTAAACATTAAGGATCAAAAATACGAAATTGGAGATACCATAACCTTTAAACTGACTTATGGTGGTATTTTGAGCGTAATGACATCTCCTTATACAAGGAAGAAGTATGAAAGATAATTACCGCAAGACTTGGATTGAAGTCGACTTAACAGCACTTTATAAAAACTATCAAATCGCACAAAAAGCAATTGGTGATAAAAAAATAATCCCCGTTGTCAAAGCTAATGCCTACGGACACGGAATGATTGAAGTAATGCGCTTCTTAGTTGAAAAGGGCGTTTCTATTTGTGCGGTCTCACTTCTAGAAGAAGCAGTTTCATTGAGAGAACATTTTAAGGACATTAAAATTTTAATTTTGGGTGTTGTATCAGAAGACGATTTTGATGTTGTTTCTAACCACAAGCTGGACATGACAATTAATAATCTTGCCACTCTGAAAGCTGTCTTAAAATATGACCAAAAATTAAACTGCCATTTAAAAGTTGACACTGGGATGGCAAGATATGGAATCTTAGATCCCAAAGAAGTTGTTAAGGCGGTAAACAAACTCCAAAAGCATCCGACTGTTAAACTTGAAGGTATCTACACTCACTTGGCTATTGTTGATGAAAATGAAGCTTATGCCGATCGGCAGTTGGAAAAAATGCGTAAAATAATTCAAAGTTTAACAGTCAAACCACCAATGATCCATATTTCAAATTCATCAGCAACATTCATGCATGAGCACAAACTTGATTTTACGACCCATGTTAGATTGGGCATATCATTATACGGTTTATCTTTAAATCCATATACACCAATTCTTTATCCAGTTATGAAACTAAAGACAACCATTGTGCAAATTCGTTTATTAAAACCAGGTGATTGTGTTGGCTATGGCGCTAATTATTGCCCCATAAAGCCAGAAAACATCGGTGTCTTGCCATTGGGTTATGCGGATGGATTCCTACGGAGAAATAAAGACGGCAAGGTGGAGATAAACGGGAAGATTTACCAATTAGTCGGACGAATATGCATGGAGGCATGTTTCGTCAAACTAGACGATGAGGTTAAGGTCGGTGATTCGGTCACTGTCTTTGGTGGCTTAATCGAAATTGATGAAATCGCAAGACACAATCAAACGATCAATTACGAAATAGTAACGACCATGAGCTCAAGAATTCAAAGAAGATATTTTAGGGGGGAAACAAAATGATCAAAGTAAAATCAGAAATTGGCAAACTAAAATCAGTTCTACTTCACCGACCGGGTAAGGAACTGGAAAATTTGACGCCACAATTATTGGAAAAATTATTGTTTGATGACATTCCTTATCTAAAGGTTGCTCAAGAAGAGCACGATTTGTTTGCTGAAGCATTAAGAAATGAAGGCGTTGAGGTTTTATATTTAACCGATATGATTACTGAAGCACTTGAGGAAAACAAAGAAGTTAAAAGTGATTTCATTAAT
>JBAYPP010000069.1:0-5934 GCA_041677585.1 Acholeplasmataceae bacterium | reverse complement strand
CTTGTGGTTCAATTAAAAGTTATCACACGAGTTGCAAAAGTCGCACGCTACGCAAATTTCAATTCCTTGTGGTTCAATTAAAAGCTCATAACTTTCTAAACCATTTCTGTCCGTAACTATATTTCAATTCCTTGTGGTTCAATTAAAAGCGTTCATTTTCTCAAAAAAAACAACCATTTTTCAGGGAAAATGGACGGGCAAAGATACTATTTTTTATTGATTTGGTTGTCGATGTGTAATACTATTTTTTTTCCTGAGTTTCGACAACTGCATAAGTGCTTTATTTTCAGTATGTCAAAGAACTTATTCGGTTTTATTGTTTCTTTTTTTCTTTTTTCTGATAGTATCGACAGCTATATGATTGTCTCCAATTTGTTGCCCTCTCTTCCAACTACTTGTTTTTCAAGCCATTTATCGGTTCTGCCGGAAAAAATTATGACGCTGTCTTCTTCTATTTCCATAATCTTCTTTGCTTTGTATATTAATTCTTTTAATTTTACTTCTGATATTTCTCCTTCAAAAACAGAATTTTGAATCCAATTCAAATATTGCCGGCAAAGTTTCAACATCTTTGCGACTCGTTTTTCTCCTATATCGTAAACTAAGATTATATACATTTCTGACCGAATAACTGATTACTTAACTGTATTTTGTAATAATTGAGTATTTTACCACCACATTTTAAAGGGTTTATATTCTTCAATATTCAATATGTGTTTACTTAGTTTGTAACATTCCAATTTGATTAAGTGTTTGTAACTTACATTTCTTTTTAACGCCCGATGCTGTATGGTCTCGTTTAATCTTGCTTCAAAAGCTTTTACAAAAATCTTTTTACCTGCTTCATTCAGGTAACAACTATTTAATTTAGTATCGAAGTGTTTTTCCTTTTGCTCTTTTTTATTCAATACTTTAAAAATAACCCGATCAACTAAAATCGGTTTGAAAATTTCGGAAATATCTAAGGATAAGGAATAGCGACGCTCTCCCGGAGCATGTAGATAACTGATGGTCGGATTGAGTTGTGTCTGATGGATAGCTCTTAAACATTGACTGTAACACATCATATTTCCGAAAGATATCAAAGCGTTGATCTCATTGCCGGGCGGTTGTTTAGTACGGTTGCCCATCACAAAGTCGTTAATGATGAGGTTAAAAGCATCATAATATACCTGCCGGATATTGCCTTCAATTCCCATCAAGGCATTAACCTCAGATGTTTCTGGAATTTTGGAGGCATATTCTTCTATCAGAGTGATCATCGGTTCCATATCCCTGCCCCGTTTGTCATAATATTTCAGGTTTTTGATCATATTAAAAGCAGCTCCTTCAATGAATTTCCGTGCAATGATCAGACGTCTTTTTTTATCCTGATTATGTTGGGTCTGTGCTATCAGCATTTTTCCTGATAATAAACAGTCTCTGGGCATAAATGAGCCGGTATAGTTTTCGTAGTAATCAAAAAAATGAACTGCAATATCTTTCTGCCCAAGGAAATTATACAAGGAACTCTTCGTCGTTAACGAGCCGAAAATATATAAATCATCAACATCCTCGACCGGCAAATAGCGGGGAGTACCTTCTTGCATTTTTCCATCTTCATCTTCAAAAACCGGAGTGAATTTCAAGGTATTGTCTTTGCGTTCAAGACGACCAGGATTAAAAAGATAGTAGGTTTTTTTCATAAATAATTTAATCTTCTATTCTATAATAATAAATAATCTCTAAAACGTTTAAATCGAAATTCGGAAACTTTCATTCCGTTTTCTTCGACTGCAATGCGTTCGGTTGTAGAACTAATGCAACGGATATTAGCCTTTAGTAATTGTTGAGCCAAAATAAAGCAAAAAACGGGTTCGCCTGCCAAATGAACTGCGTATGGTAATTTTTTGTTCTTTAAAAGTTGATAACATTTATGAAAATAATCATTGGCTAATTTACCAATCTTATCGCTATCCCAGTCAGGCGGGATTTGCGGAAACGACAAATCTATTATTTCACCGAATTGCAAGGTTGCTGTCAATGTTTGTTTGGCTGACCAGTTTTCAACAGGATGATTTGAGAGGTTGATTAGCATGATTTCAACTTTAAGAGTTCGGCAATAGATTGACAGTTTAAAATATCTTCACGGCAAAACACTTTAATATTCAAATCTTCTGCCCTGTCAAAATGGAGTTTTTTTACATCGTTTTTATCTTTTGAACTTAATGTAAAAATGGAGAAATTTGAAAATAATCCAAGATTCTTTTGTAATGCCGTTGATTTATAAATAGTTTCGTTAATAATATTTCCTTTATCGCTTAAAATAGAAGTTTTACATTCGATAGCGTAAAATTTTGTTTTCCAAAGAAAAATAATATCAAACTCGTTCTCAATATTTTTTTTATCTGTACACTTTATTAAATGTATTCCTGTTTTAAGATTTTCGTCTGATACCATATTTTCTTTTTTCATGCAGAAGTAAATGTATTCTTCAAACCAATCTCCTGTGAGATATTCTACCTCTGATTTACTTATTGTTTTATAATCATCACTTGTTGGAAACTCTACTTTACAAAGAAAATCGGAAAGGCCACCTAATTCATTAATTTTAAATGATTTTATTTTTTTTTGCCGCCATTTTCGAAGTTTCTTAAGTATAGTTCTTTCATTATCAGAAATTTCCAAGAAAGATAGCAAGAATTTCTGAGTATATTCAAAACTAATTCCACTCAAACTACCTTCTTTCATTTCAAAACCACAACTTTCAACATATTCTGTCAAACCAATGTTGTCTTTCAGCGGTGCAGAATATCGTTTTGATTCAGGGAAAAAGTGCCAACAATCTTTTCCTGTGATATAATAAATATCTGCATTTTCTTTTGCTTTGAAAAAGTCGGTTACTTGTATTGACATTATTTTTGTACCCCCCGTAACATTCACAAAAACTCTTCCATAATCATTATAATTCAATTCATTGAGTTTAGTTTCAATATCGGATAAAGAAAACTCATCTACAATTTTAGTGATTAATTTTTCTGCCGAGATGTTACAAACTTTTTGAATCCACTTTCCAACGCCTTTTTCTTCCATCTTTGACGTACTGACAAACAAGAATACAGTTTCTTCATTTTGCTTTTCTTTAATGAATTGAACATTAGGAATTGTCTGATCACTAAGTAATGTAACTAATAAATTTTTCATCATATTATATTTTTTCAATTTTTATCCAACCCAAAGGTTCTTGTGTTTTCTTTACCATCAGTCGTGTGCGGGGAAATTCTTCCAACGAAAAATCATCGAATTTACCTTTCTTCGCAAATTGTTTTTGCAAAAAAGATTCAAATTTATTGTATAATTCATCTTTGTCTTGAATGTAATCGTAAATAGCTAATCCGAGAGAATTCAGATAGTATCCTTTACCAAAACCAATGCGAAGATAAGCGACATTGCTATTGTCTTTGCCCAATTCGTTATTTATTAAATCTTGAATATCAACAGATTTATTAAAATACTCAAGTAGTTTTTCATCATCTTCGACCAAGTCCAACTCTCTATTCAAACAGTCAAAAGTATAATTATTGGCTTGATTTGCCAAATCTTTCCAATGGTAATTTTCTAAGGTAAGTTCAAATTCTGTGGAAACATTTTGGATTATACATTCCAAACGCAACGGTATTTTTCTATCACAATCAACCACAATGTTTGAATTCTTTGGCAACGTTTTACTATCTGTAACTTGTTGAATTGTTTGGGGAATAAAGTTTTCTTTATCAATTTCTTTGTATTCAAACTCTTTTTCCAGCCAATTAAAATTTACTTCTTTATATTTCCCGTTTTCATATTTTCCTTTTATTACTTCTTCTATTCTTTGATTTGCTTTTTCATTTGTTTTTAGCCAATTATACATCAACACAGTTTTCAAAGCACCTTTAAGAGAACTTCCTGGAAAATATGGCTCTTGGAACGGCGATTTAATCATTGCCTTAATAGGCAGTTTACTATTATCTGAAATAGTAATGTCACAACGAGAAGCTATTACTTCGTCAATCGCTTTCACTATTTTGTTGTTCAGCAAAAAACTTTTTAAATCAAAACTACTACGATTGTTATCCATTCCCGTGGCAACTCCTTGTACATAACCATCTAACCACTTATCGTTTTGTACAATAAGATTTTGCAATTTATGTTTGTCTATAAAACAGACTTTGTTATAGTCGATAATATAATCGGAATAGGGTGACAATTCCACTCCCGAACCGATAGCAACAGGAGTAATGGTTGTGATTTTTAATTTTGTTTTTTCGCTCATAATAAACCGTTTATAAAATTATTATGCAGTGGAATATCCAAATTCAATCCATATCGTAATATCGGCGGATTTGCATTTAATTTCACAATTTTTCCCTTGATATCCGTATTGAAAACCGCACCTTCCAATAGCATTTGCACCATTGACAACGCTTTTCCTTTTTCTAAAAATCGACCTCCTCTTTTGATGATTTGATATAGTGAATTTTCCGTCAATTCTTTTTCATTCGGTGCAATTAATGAAAGACTCGAACGATATGCTACATTTTCAATTTCTACTTGAAAATCAGTAGTTGCATATTCCGTTAAACTTCCACAACCCGATGAGCGTTCACCACCGACTCCGAAATTTACAAGCATTTGCATTGCTGTATTAAAATCGTTTTGCAAATTTTCGGGTAAAAGATTTTCTGTTATAAAATACCAATTTACGCTATACTTTTTATTCCCAAGAAGAAACAAATCGGTTTGATAGTAAAAACCGTCTTCGCGATCGCTTACATCTCTTGCCCGTACTTTGGGTGATGTTTCACATGCAAATAATGTAATCGATTCATCAATTTCGCTTCCCAACGCAACCATCGTCTCATTTTGTAAAAGCGTACATTTTTCCGGATTAAACCAATCTTCGGGTAATAATCCGTTTTCCCAAATGCCTTTTGAAATAAACTTTATCTTTTTCAACTTTTTGGGTTCGTTAAATTGACAAAGATTTAAACTTGCCGGTTTAGGTAGAAAAAAGATAGATTTATGATTATATTCAAGACAATAAAACGCCGAAGAAAGTTTGAATTTTTCATTTCTACATTCTGAAATAAAATTTTCGATTGTGTCAGGCGAAGATAAAGCCCACGCATTGACAAGCGCAGACCAAAGCGTATCGGAATGTAAATATTCGGAAACGGACGCAAGTGCATTCGCATCGTTCTTTCCTACTGCCAATGCTTTCCCAAAATGGAAACGACTTCCGTCTTTTGATCTTAGAATAATTGCCTGCATAACTATTCGGTATAAGTAATTTTCACTTTGCCGTAGCCACGCGATCCACTACCGCCAAGATAATTGTTTTCCAAAAGAGCAATTCCATCTTTCAGTTTGGCTTCAATATCTTCTTCGTCAGTATCAAATTTATTGACAACAATTTCAAAATTGAATTTTGCACCTGCTGGCACTCGTTCAATTTGTCGGAGGCCACCTTTTTTCGTTGTACCTGATTTCCTGTCAATTGTATTTTCGTATTTTGCTTCGGTAAAATCGGTATCCATAATAGCATCTTTAAAGACTTTGACGAAAGACTCTGTATCCAAAACGGCATCTCTAAAAATCAAGCGAGAAATTGTTTCTTTCCCTTTTTCAGAAGAACCAAACATTTTCACAAGCAAATCACTATCATTTTCTACATCAATACTGCCTTCTTTCAGCCCAAGCAGCGAACGGATTTTACCTTTAAGTGAACTTCCCGGAATGTAAGGAACTCCCTGAGGAGTTTTAATGACCGGCGAATCCAATCCGCCAATGTCCAAAGACGATTTCGAACCACCAATATGTAATCCCGTTTCGAGAGTGATTGTACCTTTAATTATTTTATTTTCAATTAATTTCATAATATATTTTTTTATTGTTTTCCATAAAACTTATGATATG
>JBAYPP010000068.1:0-5993 GCA_041677585.1 Acholeplasmataceae bacterium | reverse complement strand
TGATTCAAAAAGAAGTAGCTGAACGTTTGATCGCAGAACCAAGCACAAAAGCGTATAATGCGTTATCTGTTTTGGTTCAATATTACACTACGGTTAAAAAGGTAATGGATGTTGATCGAAGATTATTTTATCCGGTACCAAAAGTCGATAGTATTGTTGTTCGCTTGATTAAGCGAATAGAGCGTGAAATTCCCAGCAATGATGAACCGCTTTTTATTGAATTTATTAAAGCAGCATTTAAGCAAAAACGAAAAACGCTGATCAATAATTTGTTTGAATTTGAAAAAATAAGCAAAGATAAAATCAAGGATCAGCTAAAAAGAGCGGGTCTAAACGAAAAAGTTCGTGCCGAAGCATTGGCACTACAGCATTGGATTGCTTTGTTTGAGGTATGGAAGAATGATCGTTGAAAAAGCATATGCAAAATTAAATCTAGCACTTACTGTTGTCGGCAAAAGAAAAGATGGTTTCCATGAGCTAAAAAGCATTGCCATTCCAATTTCATTGCATGATGTCCTAGAGTTTTATTCTAGTGAAGAAATCAGTGTTGAGTCAGACGTTGACATTAAGGATAATCTCATTTTAAAAACTGCCCAAAAAATGCAAGAAAGATGGAATATTAAAGAGGGAGCGAAAATCAAGCTAACAAAAAGAATTCCAATTGGTGGCGGTTTAGGTGGCGAAAGCGCAGATATATCCGCCACTATTAGAGGATTAAACCGGCTTTGGAGCTTAAATTTAGAGTTAGAAGACTTTCATGAACTGGCTACATCATTGGGTTCAGACACGCTTTTTTGTTTATATAATAAACCGGCTTTGATTTATGGTAGGGGCGAAGGAATTTTATTTATCAATCAACCATCTAATTATGATATATTTTTATTTCCTTTTGCACAGGGAATCAAAACAAAAGAAGTTTTTGAAAATCACCAAATCAAGGTTAAGAAAAATCGCTTTGATCGATTATTCCGCTTATACCTAAATGAACAGTATCAAAGCTTTTTCAAAAAGACTTATAACGATTTGATGAAAACCGCCTTTAGATTGAATAAGGATCTAAAAAAACAGCATTCTAGCCTCAAAAAAATCCACAAAAACGTATTCATGAGTGGAAGTGGCACTACATTGTTTATTATGGCAGAAACCAATGAAAGGCCTGATATTATTAATAAAATTGAAAAAATTAACCTTGATTGGGCGAAAAGCGAACCAAAATCATAAAATATCTTTAATCAATTGGTGAAATATGGTATAATTTTAAGCATATAAGGTTTGATGACTTGGAGGGCAAAATGAAAATCACCGACGTAAGAGTAAAACTTGTTAGCAGTGAAAGTAGACTTAGAGGTATCGCCACTATAACCTTCGAAGAAAGTTTCGTCGTACACGATATTCGGATTATTGAAGGTGAAAATGGTATTTTTGTTGCGATGCCAAGCAAAAAAACGCCAAATGGA
This sequence comes from Acholeplasmataceae bacterium, assembly GCA_041677585.1. Taxonomy (GTDB): domain Bacteria; phylum Bacillota_I; class Bacilli_A; order Acholeplasmatales; family Acholeplasmataceae; genus JBAYPP01. Next base: position 4,536 of record JBAYPP010000068.1, on the reverse strand, counting down.
ACTTTTAGAGACATCGCTCATCCAATTAATGCAGAAATGCGCAAGAAAATTGAAAATGCGATAATCGACAAATATCAAGAGGTCCTAAATGGTTCTGAAAAAATAGAGGAAGAAGAATCATAATCTCTGAAATTTTAATTTGTAATTATAAAAAATCTTTTCCGTGTGATTATACGAAAAAGATTTTTTTTAAATGCCGTTTTCCAATTGGATTATGACAAATTTTATAGTATAATAAAGGCGATTACAAATAAGGGGAAAGATAATATGTCAGTTGTAGCAGGATACAAAGTTAAGTTGTTTGCTTTAAACTCAAATCCGGATTTAGCTATTGAGATTTCCAAAGCATCTGGAATTGAGTTAAGTCAAATGGAAGTTGTTCGTTTTTCTGATGGTGAGATGTCTATTAACATTGAAGAAAGTGTACGTGGGCACCACGTGTTCGTTGTTCAATCAACATCAGCTCCAGCGAACGATCATTTAATGGAACTATTAATATTTGCAGATGCGGTCAAGCGGGCATCAGCAAAATCAGTAACAGTTTTAATGCCGTATTATGGTTATTCAAGACAAGACAAAAAATCTAAATCAAGGCAACCAATTACAGCAAAACTAATTGCTGACATGCTACAAGTTGCCGGAGTTGACCGTTTAATTTGTATTGATTTGCATGCAGCACAAATTCAAGGATTCTTTGATATTCCAATCGATAATTTTCCTGCAGCACCTAGATTGGCAAATTATTTTTTAAACAAGAAAAAATGTAAAGACATAGTTGTTGTTTCACCGGATCATGGCGGAGCATCAAGAGCACGAATTTTTGCCAGATACTTAAATGCCCCACTTGCAATCATTGATAAAAGAAGACCCGAGCCAAATAAAGCGGAAGTTGCTAATATCATCGGGGATGTTAAAGGTAAGGTTGCAATTATGATTGATGATATCATCGATACAGCGGGTACGCTTGTTGCCGGTGCTGAAGCATTAATTAAAGCCGGTGCTAAAGAAGTCTATGCTGCAGCAACCCATCCTGTCTTTTCTGGACAAGCATTAGAGCGTATTGAAAAATCACCCTTAACAGAAGTCATAGTTACCGATACAATTAAATTACCTGCAAACTGTTGCTCATCAAAAATAAAGCAAATTTCGATTGGATCATTGTTGGGTAGATCCATCTTACATATTGTAAACGATGAGCCAATCAGTCAATTGTTCGATCAAATTGAAGAGAATTAAACACTAAAATGAAATTAATAGTTGGCTTAGGAAATCCGGGTCAAAAATATAAGGATACCCGACATAATGCAGGTTATATCGCACTTGATGAAGCATTAAAGATTTTTAATCTTAAAATGAAATTGGATGTAAGATTTAAATCTGAAATTGCGTTTTATCAAAACTTAGCAAAAAAAGCGATTTTTTTAAAACCGGTAACATATATGAATCGTTCAGGGGAAGCAGTAAAGAGTGTAATTGATTATTACAAAATTGAGATAGAGGATATTTTAGTAATTGTCGATGATATTCACTTAGAGACGGGGAAACTTAGATTACGTGAGTTAGGCGGTCATGGCGGACATAATGGATTAAGGCATATCATTGAAGTACTTAATACAAAAGATTTTAAAAGAGTTCGAATTGGGATTGATTTAGAAAGCAATATGCCACTTGACAGCTATGTATTAGGCAAATTCAAAGAAGATGAGAAGGCTTTACTTGAGAAGACGTGTAGACAGACAGCAGAAGCAATTGAAATGTTTATAAATGAAATACCTTATAAGGATATTATGACAAAATACAATACCCAAACCTAGGTGTTTGGGTATCTTCTTTTTGCGAGGTAGTATGGATATTAAAGATTTGATTCAAATCGCCGGTATAACAACAAATAAAACACTCGTTAACTCAACCGATAGTTTTAACTGTTTATTGATTGCCAAGCAATTCACTGAACAAAGAAAAACTGTTTTTGTTGTTTTACCAAATCTTTATGATGCACAAAGATATTATGATAGACTTTCAGAGATTTTAAACGAAGATGAGGTCTTATTCTATCCAGTCGATCAGATGTTGACGGTAATGATGGCTTTAAGTAGTCCCGAGTTTAAAAGCGAAAGAATTTTTACTTTAAGGCAGTTGTTGACAGATAAACCTTTTGTTGTCATTATGACACAAGAAGGATTGAGTTATCTCCAACTTCAACCAAAAGACTATTTGCGGAGTGTTAAAAAAATTGAAGTTAAACAAAAGTATGAGCTTGCCAAGCTGGTACAATGGTTAATCTACAATGGTTATCAAAGAAACTACACAATTGAAAAACCAGGTGAGTTTAGTGTTAGAGGAAACATTATTGATTTATATCCACCTCAAGCCGCTCAACCCTATCGACTTGATTTTTTCGATGATGAATTGGAAACCATCCGCATGTTCGATGTTGAGACGCAAAGATCATTTGAAGTTGTTGATAACGTCACTATTGAGCCATTGCAGGAACTCTTTTATACCGATAAAATGAAAGAGGATGCATTGTTAAAGATTAGGAAATTCTTTGATGATAAGATTCTTTCACAGCGAGAAAGGGAAAAACTAGATAATGATATTGAAGCGATTGATTTAAGAAAAAGATTAGATGGACTTCATTTATACAAATCATTTTTCAATGAGCAAAGAACAACGATTTTAGATTTTGCAAAAAACAAAGTCTTATATTATGTGGAACCACATAAAATGGAAATAAACGAAAAAACACAATTAAGTGATTTAAATACATATGCACAGACATTAAATGGTCAGGAATTATTTGCAATACCTTTTCGGATTTCGCTAGAAGAGTGGATGAAACAAAAACATATTGCAATTGATAACTATGGCATAAAACAAGCAAATAATACAATGGATTTAGGAATCCGTGAAGCCACTAAATTTCAAGGAAACATAAAACTTTTTCTGCATGAGATAAAGGATATGCCTAATTATCGTATTATTATCAATATAAACAGAAAAGAAGTAAAAGAAGACTTAATTAAAACATTAATCAAAAACAAGTTTGAATATCACGAGAAAATAACCGACAATCCGGGTATTTACATCATTTCCACGAAGAGTTATGGTGCGTTTTTAAGTAAAAACGATTTAATCTATCTTTTAGATGAAGAACAGCTTTACGCATATAAGCACAAACGAGCGGTTCATTATCGAAGCGTTCTAAATCAAGCAACTAAAATTCGTAAAGTTGAAGATTTAACCGTTGGTGATTTTGTGGTTCATTATGATTATGGAATCGGTCAGTATATTGGGTTAAAGACAATGGAATTAGGTAAAGAGAAGCGCGATTATCTCCATATCGTCTATGCACAGAATGAAGCTCTTTATGTGCCCTTAGATCAAATTAACATGGTTTTAAAATATAGCACTCATGAAGGAACTCGTCCAACTCTTTCAAAAATGGGGGGCAGTAAGTGGAATCGTACAAAAGCTCAGGTGAGAATGAAGATTAAAGACTTAAGTGATCGTTTAATTAATCTGTACGCTCAAAGAGAACAAAGCGAGGGTTTTAAATTTTTTGAATATGAAGATCTGCAAAAAGAGTTTGAACTTGATTTTCAATACCAAACAACAAAAGACCAAGAAAAAGCAATCCTTGAAACACAACAAGATATGTTAACAAATAAGCCAATGGATCGTTTAGTAATTGGTGATGTTGGTTTTGGAAAAACAGAAGTTGCACTGAGAGCGGCATTTAGAGCGGTGTTAAACACCAAGCAAGTATTATACTTAGTCCCAACAACGGTTTTAGCTAGACAACATTATTACACATTCAAAGAAAGATTTGAAAAATATGGCGGAAATATCGCTTTATTGAGCCGTTTTATTACAAGGAAGAAACAAACGGAAGTCTTGGATAAACTGAAAAAAGGCTTAATTGATGTTGTAATAGGAACACATCGATTATTATCGAAGGATGTCGTCTTCAAAGACTTGGGGTTGTTAATAATCGATGAAGAACAAAGGTTTGGTGTTGAGCATAAAGAACGGATTCGCGAGATAAAGCATCAAGTTGACACATTAACCTTAAGTGCAACACCAATTCCAAGAACATTACAAATGGGAATGATGGGATTAAAGGATCTTTCAATGATTGAAACACCGCCGATGAATCGTTATCCTGTTCAAACATATGTTGTTGAGCGACACGAACCATTGATCAAGGAAGCCATTACGCGCGAACTGGCAAGAGGCGGACAAGTTTTCTACTTGTTTAATGAAGTTCAAGGAATGGAGCGAATGCTTCTGAAATTAAAGAAACTAGTGCCGGAAGCGAGAATTGCCTTTGCTCACGGTAAAATGCAGCGCGACATCTTGGAAAATGTTTTATCCGATTTCATTGATCATCAGTTTGATGTTTTAATTTCGACAACAATCATTGAGACCGGAATTGATATTCCTAATACGAATACGATCATTATTCATGATGCCGATAGATTAGGCTTGTCTCAACTCTATCAGATTAGAGGAAGAGTTGGCCGAAGCGATCGA
>JBAYPP010000067.1:0-6228 GCA_041677585.1 Acholeplasmataceae bacterium | reverse complement strand
TAATTGGTTGGTCGGTTTCTTTACTATAGCGATAAACAAGATGACCGGCCCCATATTTTAGGAGTTCATGATCATTTAGTTTTTCCGTAATTGATTTTGCCTCTTGACTTGAAAACCCCATTCGCATTAAAACGCTTCTTTCAATTGCCGGTGTTGTATATTCATACGCCATTGTTAAAATTGGTTCTAATAACTGGTCAGTTAATTCAAAGAAATATTTTTTTAACTCCTCATCACTCATTTTCTTTAAATGCTGACTACGCTTTTCATAGTCATCTACTCGTGCTTTCATCTTCTTCCTCCCTTAATTTTTCAACTGTTTTGAAATCTGTCTTTAGCTCTAGAGCTAAATACTGAATATCTTTATCCGTTAATTTTTGATTTTTATAATGTCTTAAATATGATTTTCTTAATTGATCAAGTGGTATTTCCTTATAATCGATCTCTTTCGCGCTTGCTGGAAAAATGATATTTTCACCAGGTATTTCAGTCATTGGATTACCAAACAGCAATTTAATGCCTCTTTTCTTCGCAAAATCAAGTTGTGCATTCATATGTTTACCGGCACCGGTATACTCACTTTCTTGAACAACAATAAGCTCATCTTCTTTCATTTTTTGAGACAATTTAAATGCAATTGCTAAACTGACATTCCCCGCCGGACCTCTTTCCATTCCTTCGAGTCTTGCTAATGCTTCGGTAATAAAGAAAACGCTGCCTTGATTGATTGTTAAGTATTTATCTAAATAACGAAGCGGTCTTCCTGCACTTCTTGGCACATCGCTTCGATCGGGAAAGGTCGTAAAAGGAATGCCAAAACCCGTATGTCCGGTTGTAAATGATTTACGATTAAAATCGGTATCACTTGCCATATGTAGACCGGTTAAGTCAACACTTGCGGCGATTATCTTTGTATCCTTGGCTCCGGCGTTGATTAACCCTCTTGCTGTTCCGGTTAAATTGCCTCCGCCCGCGTTTGTACAAACAACAACTTCTGGATATTTATTGTATTTTTTTAGTACTTCAGTCGCTATCTCTTCACCTAATGTTTCAATTCCTTGAATTCCGTATGGTGAGTATAATGATGCGTTGAAATAGCCTGTTTCCTCTAATAATAATAAAAATTGATAAAATAATTCCGGCCCAACAGTTAATCTGACAACTTCTGCTCCATATGCTTCGCAGGCTCTTGCTTTTTCAATAATTTCTGGCTGACCGATTTGGTTTGAATCATAACACTCTTGCACAATAATACATCTTAAACCCAGACGAGCGGCCATTGCTGCTACAGCGGCACCATAGTTTCCGCTTGTTGCTGCAATAACACCTTTATAACCAAGTTTTTTTGCTTGATAGACACTAATTGCTGCTCTTCTTGCCTTAAAGGAACCTGATAGATTATCTGCTTCATCTTTTAAGAAGATTCTTGCTCCATATCCTTTTTCTGCAAACTTTCTTGCATATTTAGTCAGGTTTCTTAATTCGACCAATGGTGTGTTTCCAACTCTGTTTTCTAATTGGATTCTTTTTACATCCTCCAAAGTAAAGCCTGTGTCTTTCATCATCTGCTCATAATCAAAGCCTATACCGTCTTTATCTTCATAGCGAGAATAATCAAACTGAAGCGAATCAAGAATTATTTTTGATCTGCGCTTCATAACATCAAGATATGTCTTACTCATCTAGATTACCTGCCTCTGCTTCAATGATTGACCTGATTTGCTGTGTTTCATAAACAAAGCCGCCAAAAGTGTGTTTATAAAAAGGATTCCCTTCAACTAAAGTCCCCTTGACAATTCGTTTTGTTGCGGTCATGATTGAAACTTCTTCATTAATCCTTCCATCTTCTAACAAAAAGCCTTTTGTTCTCAGCATTAACGGCACTTCTTTTGTGTCCTTGGGTACCTGTGCTGCTCTTTCGTCTTTTGTTAAAACACAAAGTTCAATTTCTACATAGTCATGTTTTTTGTACACGTTATCACCCTTTCTATACAAAAAAACAGAAACAAAAATATTCCTGTTTTCTAATCCTTTAATCGATAAAATTACGCATATCTCCCATTATTGCACGTGGTACTGGTAGATCAATCATTGTTTTTAAACCCGGTTTTGCGTTAATGACGTGTGGAATCATGTTAACACACATCGCGATTGTGCCTGAACCGCCATTAATTTCTGGTGTAATTGCCATTGAGATGTTTGGGTTTCCGGTTAGATTAATATAATCGCCCGTGTTGATTCCAACCATTTCTGGCTCTATTTGTTGGGGATGAATCATATTGATTAAAACTTTGTCATCTTTAAATCCTTGACCACGCATGTCAATTCCCGCAAGGTTTCCTTTTTTAGCTTCGCCGTATGGACTCTTGCGATCTATATTAGTAATGATAGGTTCCATTTGTTGTTGAAAATAATCCAATTCTAATCCTAGGGCATTGGCAATCATATAAATACTTTCCTTAAAACCGACATGTCCGGCTAAATCCTTATCTGCTAAGCGCTTATTATACTCTTCTAACGTAATACCAACACCCTGCTCATGCATGACAACTGGTCCAAATGGGCTTAAGCTATTAATTCTTTTTGCTTCAATTGAATCAACATGTGTCATCACTCCTGTCAAAGCAACAACCAGTAAGTCCATAATAAAACCCGGATTGATACCTGTTCCTAAAATACTAACACCATGTTTTTTTGCTAAAGCATCCATTTCTTTAGCTAAGGTCGGTTCGTTAACATAGGGATAAGACATTTCTTCAGCTGTACTTATACAATTTATTCCATTTTCAACCATCTTCTTAATTTTTGGAAAAGCACCTTTTGTAAAACTATCTGTACATAAAAGCGCTAAATCAGCTTTTGTTTCTGCCAACAAATCGTCAATATTTGCATGTATAAAAACATCAGGATGATCACCTTGGTAGTCTAATACCTCGTGGATTCCCTTCCCTGCTAAAAATGGATTTATGTCGCAAATACCAACAATTTCTATACCGGTTTTAGTTAAGAGCATCTCTGCCATTCCTCTGCCCATTGCCCCAAAACCCCAGATCAAGATTTTAATTTTCTCCATTTCTTATCCTTTCTTATGCTTTTTTTTTATTATATCATATCTTTTGTCTATACCTACGGTATATTTTTAAATTTTTGGGCCTTGTAAAACAAAAAATCAAATAAATCATTCAAAGGTCTTGTGTATTGCACAGTACTGTGATATTATAGTAGTGTGTAATACACATTAGAATGTTTAGGAGGTATAATTTGAACACGCAATTCAAAAAAGGAATCTTGGATTTGGTTATTTTAAAATCTGTTCAGGATCAAGAAATGTATGGCTTTGAAATTATTGAGAAATTATCAGATTTGCTATCAATTAATGAAAACACGATCTATCCAATCTTAAGGAGGCTAACCGAACAAAAACTTTTTGAAACTTATACAACTGATAGCCCGTTAGGTGCTAAAAGAAAATACTACCGAATTACCGAAAGAGGAAAAAAACGATTAAATAATTATTTAAATGAATACAACACGTTTATCAATAATGTTGACGAAATATTAAATAGGAGAAATGATCAATGAGTAAGGAACAGTTTATAAATGAATTAACTTCATATCTAAAAGCAAGAAATGTAATCGAATCTGACATCAAAGCCGTGGTTGAAGATTATAAAGAGTTGTATGGCGAAGCACAAGATAGGGGTTTATCTGATGTAGAGATATTTGAAAAACTGGGAACGCCAAGGTCTATTTATTTGGCTCTAAGAGATACGTTATCAATTAGATATGTTTCAAGTAATAGAAATAAGATTGTTGCAGTCAGTCCTTTTGTTGCCATTATATTGTTTTTCATAATTGGATTAGGCTTTAATTTATATGACTACGCTTGGATGAGTTTTCTCTTAATTCCTATTTCTGCTATTTTGATTAATGTAAAGGGCAGCGATCGAATCATTTCCTTGACCCCGTTTATTTCTATAGTCATCTTTATGATAACCGGCTTCTTGTTTGATTGGTGGCATCCAATGTGGTTGATCTTCTTTAGTATTCCGATTTCAGCAATCATTTTAAAAACTAAGAATAAAGACACAGTTATTGGCTTGTCGCCATTTGTTATTACAATCATCTATTTTTTGGTTGCTGTATTGATTAATCCTGAGTTTTATCGTTATGGTTTTGCAATGTATGCATTAATACCGATTATAGCAATCCTATTGCATCCATTGAATACAAAAAGAATTACAATGTTAATTTTGATTGTGTTAGCGGTTTTTGGTCATTTGTTTGCTGGCTTTGTTTATGATGGTTGGAGTTACAGCTGGGCAGCATATCTCGTACCCGTTATATTCGGAATAATCATTGGTGATATAACCTTTGAGTCTGAATTGGGCTGGCGTGACAAAAAACAAAAATCAACACTGCTCAGCTTAATTGTAATTGTTGCAGTATATTTCGCAGTCAGCTACCTAGTTGGCGGAATTTGGAATTGGTCATGGATTATTTTATTACTTTTTCCAATGGCAAGCATATATATCCATAATGGAATTAAACACCCCGTTTCCTTTATGCCCTTTATCGCAACAATCACTTTCATGATTTTGGGAACATTCTTTGGCCTTTGGGATTATGCTTGGTTAGTTTATTTATCAATACCAATTGTAGCTATAGTAACTGATAAAAAACCCGGAATTACAATTAAGAAAAGCAAAGTATTAGAAGAAATCGACGATGATTCAATCTAATTAAATGATTAAAAATTCCATTCTAAAGTTGTTTTATTTTAACTACAAAAAATAGTAATGATTTATTCTACTCTCCAAAAAAGATGGTTTTGTTTATTAAAGAACCATCTTTTTTGTTTTTCTTTTTTAAAAATTTTAACATTAAATAGTAACTCTGCTTAAATAAAAAGAAGACTTTTTATCAAGCCTTCCATATCATAAGTTCTAATACAATGAGTTGTTATAGGTAGATTTCCTCTAAAAATTTAAACACCTCTACTAAGGTTTCTAGACTATAGCCACGTTCATCTTCATGTGTTGTTGACAAATTAAACTGATATTCATGCATAAGCTTTGACTCATAAAAAACGGTTGTTACATTAATGCGCTTATCAATATTTCTCTTTATTGTATCACAATCAAAAAAAGCCTTTCTCACGGGTGAGACAAGCTTTCAATTATTTTTGGTGACCCGTACTAGTTCACAAATTTTGCCGAGTGAATCAAGCTGGACTAGCATGAAAGTCCTTATTTAAGGCATCGTAATTGTGAGAATAATCATTTTTTGGCAGCTAATATTATTCATTATCTTGTCTGAGATTCAAAAAAATAACATTAATTAAGATCATTGCACTATTGATTTATAGTTTGGGGTATTATATCTAAAATTGAACCATTGATTGTTGGTATTTCTTTTATTAACTGATTGTACTTTTCAATAAGTACATTCCCTATCTCATTTTCAACATGTGAAACGAACATAATTTTTCCTTTAAGGTGTTCAAGATAGTTTCTGTTGTTAATCTGCAAATGTTTTTTGTGATCATAAATACCATGTTTGGATATATAATACAATTCAGTTTCTATTCTTTTTATATAGTTTCTTGGAACTTGTATTTTGTTGTTTATTACATTCAAACCTGTTACAATTGTACCCTTTTTTGTGTTTCCTATTCTTGTCTTTTTGTCATTAATTTCAAACCCTTCTTGCTTAATCAAATAAGCCACTTTAGTAAAAAATCCTTGATAAATATCATTTATGTCACCTGAAAAAGTAAGATCATCAGCATATCTTGTATACCTAATTTCTCGTTTTTTACAATATTTCTCCAAAACCATGTCCAACTTATAACTTACTATATTTGAAATTATTGGGCTAGTACACGCTCCTTGTGGTAATCCATTGTTATACATGCAAATACTTACTAGGTCTTGAGTAATTTTATTGTCGTATTGGCAGATTTTGCCAAACAAATAATACAATCTATTGGCAGATATCGAAGGGAAATAGTCCCTTAAATCGACATTCAAAATAATTTTTGAATTTATATGTGAGGTCGCATGAGTTGTTATAGATTTTTTAGGAACAAAACCGTGTGCAGCGTGATGAATGCTTAATTTCTCCAAAATGTGAATTTTGATGAAATTTTGAATTTTTCTCAAATTTGTATCAGGTGATAAAATTGTACGATATCCCCCTCTTTTTTTCTTGATATGAAAATATCTG
>JBAYPP010000066.1:0-6317 GCA_041677585.1 Acholeplasmataceae bacterium | reverse complement strand
GCCTCGAGGGCTTGCGTTCTTTTATCTTTATCCATTTTTCATTACTCCTTCAATTAAATGTAGTCAAAATGACTTGTTTTTACTTTTGCTAAATACTTTCTAAGACAATTTCTTTGTTTTTCCAAATATAATCAACACCACTTATGACTGTAAACAAAACTGCAATATACCAAATTATGTCAGTGATAATTGTTGGTAATAAAAAATCATTGAACAGGAACATAACTAAAGCAACCATTGTGGCCGCAGTTTTAATTTTTCCGTATGGTGATGCAGCAATTACCTTACCTTTATCAACTGCTAATAGTCTCACGCCTGTAACCATGAATTCACGCATGATTACGATCATTACTGCCCATATTCCCATTCTCGCTTCATTTATGTGTAGTAAATAAAGCATTGCAGTTAAGACTAACACTTTATCCGCAATTGGATCAAGAAACTTTCCAAAGGTCGTTATTTGATTGTATTTTCTAGCAATATAGCCATCTAGCAAATCAGTAATTGAAGCTATAACAAAGATAATTGCGAAAATCAATTGATTTAGTGGAAGCTGTAAAATTTGTGTCGGTGTCTTTAGCGGCTCGAAATATACAAAGAAAAGCATTACTGGAATTAACAAAAGTCTTAATATTGTCAATTTGTTAGCGGTTGTCATAGTTTATACTTCCTTTACTGTTTGTTTCTATTTTAGCATATTTTAATGCAAACTGTTGCAATTTAACATGTCATTTGATACAATAAGTATGCGCATATGGGAGGTGAGATTGTGGCAAATATTAAACAACAAATTAAACGTAACAAAACTAATGAAAAACGTCGTTTAATGAACGCGTCTTTTAAGTCATCTGTTAGAACAGCTATCAAAGCGGTTGAAGCAGCTGTTACTGCAAATGAGAAAGAAAAAGCACTCGAAAAACTTTCATTCGCTCATAAAAAACTCGATAAAGGGCAAGCAAAAGGCATTTATCATAAGAACTTTGTCAGCAGACATAAATCAAGTTTAACTCGTTTAGTGAATACAATTTAAGGATACATCCGTGATGTGTCTTTTTTTTTCATAAATTGTCAATCTCATTTCTGCCACCTGCTTGAGCAACATATTTAACATGTGGTAAAACGATTCCGGAGACACCATATTTTTTGTTATAACCAATTTTATTGACATATTTGCCTAAATTGTCTTTTTCAGCACGCATTTTAACTAATACATTTAGTGTTGCCATAACATCGTCTAAGGCTCGATGCGTATTAGGTACTTCAACCTGATATTTAGCAACAGCATTCTCAAGACGATGTGGGTAAGGATTGCGATCCTTATAAACAGCCATTGCATCAAGAATATCATGCTTAATTCGATATGTCTTACTTTCATATTTATGAAATAAAGCGGTTAAAAATTGCAAGTCAAACTGAATATTGTATGCAATCAATAAAGTATCTTCTTTTAACATGAGTGCTGACAAACGATTGAATGCCTCTTGTTCTGTTACACCGTCTCTTAATAACATTTCATCGGTGATATTAGTAATATCAGTAATCTTCGGCGGCAATGGCTCATCTGTTTGAACAAGCAACTGCAAAGTTTCTAATACTTCGTATTGATCTACCCTTTTCTTTAATAAAACCGCCCCAATTTCAATAATTTGGCACGATCTCGCATCCAGACCGGTAGTTTCAAAATCAAAAACTAAAATATGTTCGTGTTTTAACATTAAAACACCTCCAATAAAAATAGTTCTAAAGCAAGTTTTTTATCCGTTTTGCCAGACTTGATTTCATAATCAACTTTGGCTAATTTTTTTAAGTAGTTTTCCAAGATACGAAATGAATTTGACTTAGCATCTTTAATCAAGTAATAAACACGATTCTTATGATAGTTGAAGTGTGCTGCAATTTCATCTTGAGAATAACCTTTCTCTAATAAAAGCTGCGTGTGAACTAATTCTCTAATCCGGTTGACCAAATGATTTAAGATTCTTAAAGGATCTTCACTTCGTGTTAATAAGTCATGATAAATTTCTAATAGTCTTGCCGTGTTCTTCTCAAGCAATGCACTCATCAATTCATACATGTTTTCTTCAAGATTCCGACTGACAAGTGTCAAGATGTCTTTTTTGGTTAGCTGTTTTGATTGATAAGCATAGATTTTTAGTTTTTCAATTTCTTGATGCATTAATTGAAAATCGGTTTTTGTTCTTTCTTTTAAGATGTTTAGAGCGTCATCATTTACTTCATACCCATCTTTGTTGAACAAGTCACGCAAATAAGGTATAAACTTTGCATCATCCATGTCCTCTACCTTTTCAATAAAAGCATATTTTTCAACTTCTTTTTTTAGTTCTTGATCAAGTAAATCTAACGAGGAAACAATCATCACTAAATAAATATCATCGTTTGGTTTTCTTAAACTTTGACTCCAAACTACTCTTAAATCTTCTGGAGCTTTAGCAACTAGTTCCAAACTTCTGACAATGATTACTTTCTTTTCAGCAAAAAAAGAAACAGTCTGTAAATCTTCAATTACGTCCTCTAGCGGCGTATCGGCTAAATCATAGTCTAAAATATTAATATCATCAACGCCAAAAGTCTCAACTTTTTGCATTGCATGGCTATTCAATAAATAGAGATTGGGTCCATAATATAAATACACTTTCTCATCCATCTTGATACCCCCTTAATCAATAGATTAATTATAACAAATTACTACTTAAATTGGTAGCATGAACTGCCATTTTTCCCTTTTATTTCGCCTTTGATAAATAATCGTTCCTTGTAAATCAGTACGATAAATTTTAATGTCCAAGTAAGCAAGCCTTTTTAAAACTGACTGATGTGGAAAACTATACTGATTATTAAATCCACTTGATACAATCGCAACACTGGGCTTTACAATTTCTAAGAACTGCATTGAACTTGAAGTTTGGGAACCATGATGGGCTAGTTTTAATACATCGGCTTTTAAAAAGATGTTTTTCTTAGTAATCAATTCCTGTTCAACGGTTGAATCAATATCACCGGTAAATAGAAATGTCTTACCATAGAAGGTTGATTTAATAACTAAAGAATGGTTATTGGAATCAAAGTAATGTTTACTTGGTGATAGCACAAAATAAATCTGTGAATTGCATTTAAAACTATCACCTTGTTTTAAGGAAATAACGTTATTGTGACTTAGATTATAATCATCATAAGGATTTACAATGATTGTCTTGATTTCAAAATTGTTGATCAATGCCTCAGCCTCTTTTGTATGATCCAAGTCTTTGTGAGTCAAAACCAGATAGTCTATTTTGCTGATGCCGTGATTTCTTAAATAGTTAGTTACATAATCAAAAGCATCAATTACAACCACACAATCCCTCTGTCTGATAATTGTCGCATCCCCTTGTTTGACATCTAAAAAAGTAATTGTTACATCGTTATAGTCTAAGACATAGCGTTGATTTATAAAAATTAATATCGCGATGGCAATTAGACGTTTAAGTCGAATCCTGATTGTTTTTCCTAAGAAAAAGAAAACAACAAAACTATAAAATACAATTATAACGTATGGTGTCATTTTTGCGAAATAAATGTTTTTATTGATATTATTAACAAATATTATCAATGACTCAATATGGCTTAATAAAGACATATAGTAGTTATCAAGAACTGGGATGAACAATACCATTATTCCAATTAGAAAGATAACAATCGTAAATATGAATATAAAAATAGGCATCATTAAAAGTTGGATTATCGAAACTTTTGCATAAAAGGGAAAGATAACTAAAAAGACAATTGAACTAACTGAATAGGCTCTGATTAACGGGTGTAATTTTGCTAAATTTTGTGAGCTTAGATTAAGACAAATTAAAATCAAAAACGTAATCAAAAAGCCTTGATTGAAAATTAGGTGAAATTGTAACAACATAACTATAAAGAAGGTTAAAAATAGAATATCTAATGAATTGTACTGCCAGTTTTTTTGCTTATTGTAGTAGGATAATCCATTTTTTAAACTCAGTCTTAACAGCACAAAATTAAACCCCTGTAAGTAAAAAAATACTAAGTAAATCATTACTTTGATCGCTTTTTGTGTTAGCGGACTTAGGTTTAAATAAAACATGATTTTGCTTATCAATAAAAATAACTGATATAAATGTAGGCCCGAAAGTGATAGTAAAAACAAGATGTTTAAATCTCTTAAGACTGCTATGTCTTCCTTTTCAAAGGCAATCTCATTAAAGATAAAGGCATTAATGTATAAACTGCTTTTTAGTGTTGCAGCCTTTTCTTTTAATAATTGCTTGGGAAGATAAATAATGCTTGCTTCCCTCGTTTTCTCTATACTAACAAGCTTTAATCTTCCTCTTATGTTATTACCAAGGTAGTATTTGTATTCATCAAAGCCAAACGGGATTCTTTGCTTGCTAAATTGCTCCACTGTGGCTTTAATACTTAACTGCTCATTTTCGCTATATCTATCAATCGAATAAAACTGGTATTTTTTTAGTTTATATCTTACCGTATAAAGATAGTTGTTATTCACCTTTTCAGCCGAAACAACCCTGACTAATCCATTTATTTTTTTGATTTGATGACATTTTGTATAAATGAACAATATGCTTAAGCTAAGCAAGATTAATGCCAATAGTATCTTATTGTAGAAACGTTTGGTTTTATAGAGATAGACAACTAGTACAATGTAAAAGAAGGGCTGAAAACAAGCGATTAAAAAGAAAAAAACTGCAAGTCCGTAGACATGCAAGTCAGTTAATTTTAAGATATGGTCTAATCTTCTCAAGTGTTGAAACACCAATTCCTTTAACTAATAATAGATCTTCTAACGATAAAAAATTACCATGCTGTTCTCGGTAAATGATAATTGCTGCAGCACGTGCTTCGGTAATACTAGGAATCAAAATTAGCTCTTGAAAACTGGCTTTATTTAAATCTAGTAATGAACTTTTACTTTCTTCTGCTTGTTTTGCTGGAATAATGATGACTTCGTCTTTCGTTAACTCACGGTTGACAGGACTAATGGCATTAGGCATTAATCCTCCCGCTTGCTTAATAACGGTCGATAGATCAGTTTTTTGATAAGCATAATAAGTGCCGGGAAAGACAACTTCACCCTCTATATGAATCGCAATTATCTCTAATTTTACTAAATCCTTGTATTCAATCGGTTCTTTATGCGGTTTAGGGAATGTAACAAAAATACCGATTAAGACGGCCACCCAAACAATGCCTAATTTTCGTTTCATGCTTATTTCCTCCTTTATTTAATCGTAGAGAAAACAAGCATTAATTTCTTTTATTTTGACTAAATGATTCTTTTCACTCCAAGCAATCTTTGATCAAAACCGTAATACTGGCGATCTTCTTCCTGGAACAAATGAACAATAACTTCGTTTGCATCAATTAAAATCCAGCTTCCGTCCTTGCCTTCAACATTTTTTATCTCCGATTGATCAAATGCCTTTTTTAAGCTATTGACTGCGGCGTTTCCTTGTCTTGGGTTGATTGTCGCAATGACAAAATAATCATAAAAGGGCGAAACTTGTTCAAAATCAAACACCTTTAAATCTTTTACTTTTACATCCTCTAACGTTTGAATAATTTTATTTAGTTTTTCCATTCACACTCTCCTTATAGTATTGATATGCTTCGATTTGTTGTTTTGTTGGGGTAATTCCTTTTTCTTCCAGGAAGAATAGTGTTTTCTCATAGACATAGACCAATGCTTCATCCAAGTCCTTTATTGCCAATAAAACTGTTTCTTCTCGAAACTTTAGTGGCCTGTTTATTTCACAGAAATCGCTAATAAACAGTAGTTTTTCGTAACTGCTCATGTTACTTTTACCAAAAACATGCTGTTCAATTGGCGAAACAATATCAAAATCTGTAATCTTAAATTCCTTTTCTAATCGTCTAGCTGCTGAGTACGCATGATAAGCAATCGGCTTTTCTTTATACTGATCAATTATTCTCTTACTTAAATATGGTTTTTGATCTTCAAGACTATCCATTCTGGTGTAATCATGAAACAATGCTGAAATAGCTGCTTTTTCAATATCTAAATGATGAATCTCCGCTAGGTACTTTGACATTTGATAAACACCAAATACATGTCTAAGTCGTTTAGGATGCTTTGCCAGCTTTTCCATTACGGCTTCAGTAATTATCTTAATCATTGAACAACACTTTCGTTATACTTAAATGTAATCCTTTTAGGACACTCATTTTTAAAGTAGTTGGCCCCATTAAATGCATAAAACCAAAATCAGCAAATGTTACTTGCTGTTTGCCGACGGGAACCTTGATTGTTC
>JBAYPP010000065.1:0-6345 GCA_041677585.1 Acholeplasmataceae bacterium | reverse complement strand
ATTAACTTCATACTCTCACCTTCCTGTCTTTATTTTAACATAAAACATTAAATTAATAATGTTCTAATAATCGCTTCATCCTGTTTTAATTGCTTAGTCAATTCATTTTTGCTGTCGAATTTTATTTCTTCCCTTAAGTAATGATGGAATATTATCTCAACGTTTTTTCCGTAAATATTCTTATCAAAATCTAAAATATTGATTTCCAGTTTTCGTTCAAAGGTATAATTAATAGTCGGATTATTACCAATATTTGCCATTCCATCATAGCTGACGCCATCAATTAATACTTTAACGTAATAAACACCATTTTTGGGCAAATAATATGAAGAAAAATCAATATTTGCGGTTGGATAACCTAATTGCTTGCCAATGCTGTTACCATGAACAACGACACCATTAACCGAGTAACTACGATTTAAGAGTCGTTTTACGGTTTCAATATCACCTTGGCTTAATAAATCTTTAACATAGGTTGTTGAAACACGCGTATTATTGTATAAAGTATCATCCAGTGTAACTATCTTAAAGTGCTTCTTTAAATCCAGTATGGAACCTTCACCACGGTAGGCAAAACGAGCATCACGGCCTAAAACAATTCTTTGCACATTGATTCTCTTTAAAAAATCAATAAACTTTTTTACTGTTAATTGGGAAAAGCTCTCATTAAAGATAATGACAAACAAGTAGTCTAATTTGTATGCTTCAAGCAGCTTTATCTTATCAATTTTTTGCAAAAGCAGTTTAAATTCCTTTTTCCGCAAAATTTGAGCGGGATGAGGATCAAAGGTCATTAAAGCATGCTTTGTGTCCTTAAATTGTGTCACATACTTTAATAATTCTTGATGTCCTATATGGATACCATCAAAATTGCCGATTGTTATCGTTAGCGGATCGGTATTATTAATATATTCAAAACCGGAATGGATAATTTTCATATTTTCACCTAAAAAATGATAATGGGTTGATAGCGATTGACAGATTGAACTTCATAATAAGCAATCAAGTTGTTGTTTTCATCATAGACAACAAACGGTTTATCTGTTTTGATTTGTCTTTCATCTAAGTACGTACCATTTTTCACCAAATGGACTAAATAGTCATCAAGGATCAGTTTATCAAAGCTGTTTAAATAATCCACTAAGGATAAAACATGCTCTTTCGCAAGCAAATCAACTGTTACGGCTTGATCGACTGAATAATGACCAACCTGGATTCTTCTTAAACTTGAAACTGCTCCCTCTGTCTTTAAAGAGCGTGCTAAATCAACTGCTAAGCTACGAACATATGTTCCCTTTGAGACATGTGTGTAAAAACGGTGTTCAGCATTGACGAACTCTGATGTCCTTTTGAAGTCATGGATATGAACAAGTCGCTTTGGTCGATCAATTTCAATTCCTTTTCTAGCTTGTTCATATAGTTTTTTTCCGCCTATTTTAATGGCTGAATACATTGGTGGTTCTTGTTCATATGTTTTGACAAACTCGCTGATTTTTAAATCAAGTTCTGTTTCAGTAAACAAGACTTCTGCACTTGATAAAACATTTCCAGTAACATCATATGTATCATAATGAGATCCGTATAAGATTGAACCGGTATATTTTTTATCTAAATCCTGAAAATGATGTGCCAGTTTGGTTGCTTTACCAAAGCATAAAATCATTAGCCCGCTGGCTAATGGATCAAGTGTCCCTGTGTGACCGATTTTTTTAATTCCAAGCTTTCTTTTGACTTGGAAAAGAAGATCATTTGATGTTATGCCTACTGGCTTATCTAAAAAGAGAAACCCGTCCATTTTAATTGAAAAAAAAGCACATCGTGCTTTTTATTTGTTTTGATCTAGCCATTGAAGAACTTTTTCTTTTGGCTGATAACCACTCACGCGGTCTACTTCTTTACCGTCACGATATAAAACAATTGTTGGCACGCTACGAATTCCTACTTCAGTTGCTTGTGCACGATATTTATCAATATCAATGCGATAAAATGTTAGATCTTTACGCTCTTCACTAATACTCTCTAAAATCGGCCCTAGCATTTTGCATGGTCCACACCATGTTGCATAATACTGAATAGCAATTAAACCTTTTTCAATTAACGACTCATAATTTTCGCCATTGTATTCAATCATAATCTCATCTCCTATTTTTTAATCAATTTTATTATACTTGATAAAGTCTCCATTATCAAGACTATGACTTATTTTAACGTGATTATTGTCACGCCATTTAGTCCTTCTCCTTCACCACCAAAACGATGGCTTTTAATATAAGGGGATTTTTTAATATAATCATAAACTGCTTTTCGGACTACCCCCATACCAAAACCATGAATGATTCTTAATGTATTAAGGTTTGCTAGAATTGCTTGGTCGATTGCCATATCGAGTTCATCTTTGACATCTTCATAACGGAACCCTCTTAAATCAACTTCCATTTTTATTTCTTTTACTGGCTGATCGACATTTTGCTTTTCTTTTCTTTTTGCAGTCTTTTTTTCTTTTTTGGACTCGATCTGTTCTTTTCGTAAGTCCATTTCTTTAAAATCAAACTCAAAATGACCAAATGAAACACGATACTTGTTACCTTTGATTGAAACTATTTTTCCGTATTGCTGATATGATAAAATATAGACTTCATCACCCACACTTAATGTATCGAACAAAGGCTCGCGATCAAATTCAGGAGCCTGAGTGTTCAGCAAATGTTTATATTTTGCGATTTCAGGTTTACTTACAGTGCTTTTATCTTGTAATTCCAAGATTATTTGCTTAGCCTCTTCTTTTAATTTCTGCCATTGTTTTTCTTCTTTTCTGCGAATTGATTCGAGCAGAGTATCTTCTTTTTTTATAAACGATAAACGTTCTTGTTCAAGATTTACTTTTTCTTGTCTTGTCTGTTGTAGAAGATTGCTTAATTCTTCTTTCTGTGTTTGAACAAGCTGCAGTTCATCATTTACTTTTTCCATCATTTTCGCTAAATCGGTCTGTCTTCCCTGATAATGCTCTTTAGCTTCATTAATGATTTCTTCGCTAAGGCCGAGCCGTCTAGCAATCAATAGTGCGTGGGAAGATCCTGTTGTTCCCATTTGAATGTAATAAAGTGGTTTTAGTGACTTCTTGTCAAAAGCAACACTTGCAGTAGCAATATTCGGTTTTTCATAAGCATATGATTTTAGTTCGGAATAGTGTGTGGTCACAAGCATTCTAATATCTTTTTTTCTAAATGCATCTAAAATTGCAATCGCTAAAGCGACACCTTCGTTTGGATCAGTTCCACTACCGATTTCATCCAATAAGACTAGGCTGTTATCCGTCAACGCTTCTAGCATTGAAACAATCTTTGTCATATGACCCGAAAAGGTTGATAGCGATTGCTGAATTGACTGTTCGTCACCAATATCTGCAAAAACACGTTCAAACACAGCAATACTAGATGATTCATCAGCTGGAATCAAAAGACCGCATTGAGTCATTAAGGTTAATAATCCAACCGTTTTTAAAGCGACCGTTTTACCACCAGTATTAGGTCCAGTAATTAAGATCAATTTTTGCTTATCGTTTAATTCAATATTAATCGGCACTACTTCTTTAACATTTAATAAGGGATGCCTCGCGGCAACCAAGTTAAGTTCCTTATGTTGGTTAATCATTGGTTTTACAGCTCTAATCTCTTTGGCATACAGTGCCTTTGCCTGTAGGAAATCAAAGCGGATAAATAAACCCAAATTAGTATCCAGTGTATCTTGATGCCCAAAAATCTCATCACTTAGCATTGCCAGAATTCTTAAAATTTCATTGCTTTCATCAATTTGAAGCTGTTCTAATTGCAAAGTAAGCTGTCTTGTGGCCTCTGGTTCAATATAAACAGTCTGTTTGCTTGCGGACATATCATGAATTACACCTTTTACTTTATGCTTGAATACCTCTTTAATCGGTAAACAAAAGCGATTGTTTCTAATGACTACTAAGCTTTCATTTATATATGAACTGTAATCTTGCATCAACTTAATAAGTTTTTCCTGAACATTTTTTTCCGTTCTTAAAATGCTTTTTCGAATTTGAAAAAGTTCCTGGGTCGCACTATCAAAAATTGTGCCGTCAAGGTCTATTTTTTCATCAATACTGTTCAACAGATTTCTATGGTTAGTCAGCGATTTAAAATAGCTTTCAATCGATCTGAGACCTATGTTAAGCCGTTTTGATTCCGAAAAATAACCAAACAGATCTTTTTCCATGCTTAGAAAGAGACGAATCTTTCTGATGTCTAAAACAGAAAAATCACGCTCAAGTTTTGCCAGTTGTAGTAAAGAGCGAATATCATAACTGGCTATTAACGGCATTTCTGACAAACGCTCAATTAAGTTTAACATGTCAAATGTTTCGGTTAACTCAACATCAATTTCCTGCAAATCGATACTTGGTTCAATTGCTAAAATCATTTTCTTAACGACATCTGCTTTTGCATAATTGGAAATCAATGTCAACACTGAATTTAGTTCTAAAGTCTGGGTCATGAATTTCATTAGTTACTGTGCCCTTTCTGTAAATTTATGGTATAATAGATATAAAGGATGAATATATGAAAAACTTTACTTTGACAGTTAATGAAACTGAATTGGCAAAACTGCATCAAATTTATAAGCATCATATTGTAAAAGATGATAACCCTCATCTACTTTTTCTCGCTGTCCATAATTATATCAATATCTCTGCGTATAAAACCGGTAAGGTTGTTTTACAAGGTGAAGACGTTAGCATGGAATTGATTGCAATCAAGCAATCGCTCGGACGTGTCGATTATGAAGCCATGGGTTCAGACGAAGTAGGTACTGGTGATGTTTTTGGACCAATCATTGTTTGCTGCGCATATACTTCACTTGATGACATTAAGTTTTTAGAATCATTGAATGTTCGTGACTCTAAAAATATGAACGATCAAAGAATCATCGATATCGCGCCAATAATTGCAAAGCAACTAACGCATTCGCTTTTAATTCTAACACCGGATAAGTACAATGATCTCGCCCAAAACGGTTATAATTTGAATAAAATCAAAGCTTATCTACATAACCAAGCAATCGTTAAAACTGGCGCCAAGATTAATCATGAAGTACCAGTAATCGTTGATCAGTTTTGTACACCGCAGTTATACTTTAACTATTTAAAGGATGAGTCATTAGTTTATCGCAAGATCAACTTTCATCCAAAAGCAGAATCTGTTCATCTATCGGTTGCTGCCGCAGCGATTATCGCACGTTATGCCTTTTTAGTCAAGATTGATCAATATAGTAAAAAAATTGGATTTGACTTACTCAAGGGTGCAAGTAAAGAAGTTGATGAATTAATCTTGAAAGTACATCGAAAATATAAAGCAAAAGGTTTAAGACTTGTTGCAAAAATGAATTATAAAAATATTACAAAACAAAATTTGACTTAAGCTTTTTTAAACAATTTTTAAACGAATCAGGAAGATCCACAGTTTGTGTGATCTTTTCTTTTTGATAAGGGTGAATAAAACTCAGCTGATATGCATGCAAATATTGCCCAGTTTCGACTTTATCCGACTTATAGCCATAGGTGGGATCACCAACGACTGGATGTTTAATAAACTGTAAATGGACTCTGATTTGGTGTGTTCGACCGGTTTCGAGCTTTAATTCCAACAACGTCATCTTATCAAAGCGTTCAATTACTCTAAAATTAGTGATTGCTTCCTTACCGTCTTTTACGACGCTCATTTTTAGACGATCTTTTAGATGCCGTTTGATTGGAGCGTTAATGATGCCCTCATCCTCTTTTACTACACCATGAACTAGTGCGATATATTTACGCGTAATCGCGTGTTTTTTTAAGCAATCACTCAATATTGCATGCGTTTTATCATCTTTGGCGATGATTAAAAGACCGCTTGTGTCTTTATCTAAACGATGGACGATTCCAGCGCGATATTCACCGTTTAAACTACTTAGATGATCTATTTCATGTAAAAGACCATGAACTAGTGTTGGCCCTTCATAACTTGATGCAGGGTGAACAACAAGGCCTTCTGGTTTGTTAATGACAGCTAAATACTCATCTTGATAAACGATTGGAATTTCTAGGTTGATCGCTTTTATTTCAGTCGTTTCGCTTTCTGCTTTTTTCCAGGTTATTTTATCATCTTCTTTTAGAAGATAACCTGTTTTAACATTCGCATTATTGACAAGTATTAAACCAGCTTTTATCTGATTTTGAATCTGACTTCGACTTACGTCTTGACTATTTTCAATTAAGAACAAATCCAATCTTTTACCCAGATCATCTTGTTTTATTTTAAATTGAATCATTGCTAGTTTCACCATTTT
>JBAYPP010000064.1:0-6513 GCA_041677585.1 Acholeplasmataceae bacterium | reverse complement strand
TCCTGGTG
Source organism: Acholeplasmataceae bacterium (assembly GCA_041677585.1). GTDB lineage: Bacteria > Bacillota_I > Bacilli_A > Acholeplasmatales > Acholeplasmataceae > JBAYPP01. Next base: position 6,505 of record JBAYPP010000064.1, on the reverse strand, counting down.
CTTGAAACAAAAACTGATTACAGGGAAAATCTAAAATTTCAAGTCCTACTGAATTATACTCTTCATATAGTTTATTCAAAGAAACATACTGCTGAGAATATGTACATTTGGTCGCTGTATTTACTATCAGCAATATATTACCTTGGAATTTTTTCAGATCAACTTCTCGTTTTCTAACATCTAAAACTTTAAAATCATAAATACTCATAACTCAACCCTTCTTCGCTAACAAATTGCATTATTAAGCAATCATTCTCCATAAAAGGATTTTGCTTTATCGACCGCTTCCCTCGTGATTTGATGTCCATTATAATGTTTATATAATGCTACATTGGCATTGTTTTCTAAAAGAAATTCAATCAGTTTTTCAGTACTGTCCTTTGGTATCATAGTATCATTCAATCCGTAAGAAATAAACACATTTGCTTGACTTAGGGTCAAGTCGTTTGTTTTTGCCCTTGGATACATCGGATTAAATAGAATTGCCTTTTTAAATAGGTCTTCTTTTTCCATTAATAGACTAGCAATCATGTTTGCTCCATTTGAGTATCCTACAGCAATCATTTTATCATAATTAAAACTATATCTTTGGCTTAATTTTTCCAGTTCAATCATAATTTTCTTTGTTTCTTCAATCATGTTTTCAACATCTAAAACACCCATTGCTTTTCGTTTGAAAAACCGGTGCATATCACCTTCTTTTACATTGCCCAACAACCCTAAATAACTTGCATTAGGATCAATGTATTTTGCTAGTTCTAAAAGGTCTTTTTCATTTCCACCAGTTCCATGAAAAAGCACTAACGTCGTTGCTTTTTTACCTTTGATAAATATATGTTTCATTTTCATTTTCTCTTTATTTCACTTTCAATCTTTCCTAATAATCCAATCAACAAATCCATTTCACTTTCTGTTAATGAAAGATATAAATCACTTAATGATTTTGCATACACAGGAAAGACAGTTTGGAAATATTGCTTCCCTTCTTCAGTCAAACCCACCTTCGTAATTCTTTTATCTTCTTCACTGAGATTTCGTTTGACAAAATGCTTTTTCTCTAAGCCATCAATGACATATGTCATACTGCTGTTTGCCATTAATAGTTTAGAGCAAATACCCTGAATCGGTTGCTCGTTGTTATGATAAAGAAATTCTATAACACCAAACTCAGTCAAATTTAACTTATGAGTTCCAATATCTTTTTTTAAAACTCTTTGTACCTCATTAGTAGCCCTTAACAAAACCGCTGTCAGTTTTAAATTAAACTCTTGCTTAATCATCAAAATATTCCTTTTGATAGACTTTGTTGCTTCTAGCAGTATCAATTGGGCGAACTATTTTTTCGATTTGCTCTCGTTTATCTCTAAATTTTGGTGGTAGGGCTAATTTTTCTCCTAATGTTTCGTATGGCTCTTCATCATCAATAAAACCTGGTCCGTCTGTGGCAAATTCAAACAAGATACCTGGATATAATCTTGTGTAAAGTGATTGAAAATAAAACCGCTCAACAAACCCGGAATTAGGAGCCTTGATTTGGCGTAAATAAGATGTCCATAATTCAAGATCAGCTTTATCATCTACTCTAAAGGCAACGTGATGTACTCCACCATACCCTTGTCTTGCTCGCTGCAACCCTTTCGTATGTTCAACAATTACTCTAGCACCGTTTCCACCTTCACCAGTTTCGTATAGAAATAGGTCTCCTTCATGATCAACTAGTTCAAATTGCATTATCTTAGTCATAACATAATCCATTTCCTTATAGCCGGTAACCCGAAAATGAATTGGCCCTAAACCTGTAACTGCAAATTCATTAGGCACTGGTCCTTTTAACCAAGGAACACCCGATTTGACCCCAGTTTGTCCCTCGTCACTTACTAAGACATATTCCTGTCCATCAAAATCGGTAAATTCGAGTGATAGAACGCCAAAAACTTCTGTTGGTTTTTGATATTCAACCTGATAGTGCTTAAGTCGTTTTTCCCAATAATGAATCGCTTTATTATTAGGTACTCTAAAACTCGTTTTAGCAATTTCATCGGTTCCCTTAACAGCTTTTTGAATGCCCTGAAAATCAAAAAACGTCATATCAGTTCCTGCGTTTCCGCGATCATCTGCAAAGAATAAATGATATGTATTGATATCATCTTGATTAACTGTTTTCTTGACTAATCTCATTCCCAAAATGTCTGTAAAAAAATCATATATTTTTTCTGCACTGCTTGTTATTGCAGTTACGTGGTGAATACCCTTTACTTGTTTCACATAATCATCTCCATCTACTTTTAATTTTAACAAATTTTAGTGTTTTAATAAAGACAAATGCTTCGAATTCGAAACAATTTGTGTTAATAATAACTCAATTAACACTTTTTTTAACTTTAGTTGTATAATAGATACTAAACAGGATGTGTTATGATGAGAAAAACAAAATATTGGTACAAAATAGATAATGCGGGAAAGATTTTCCCAGCAGTTTCCAAATACGAACGAAGCAACGTCTTTCGCTTATCGTTTTATATACACGAAGATGTTGACCCAATTTTATTAGAAGAAACAGTTCAGAAGCTCCTTCCACGTTTTGAAACATTTGCTGTTCAAATGCGTAGCGGCTTTTTTTGGAATTATCTATCTGAAAATAATCGTCTTTTTAAAATTCATCCCGAGATTCCGCAGTTGTGTCATTACTTTCGACCGGTCTATAATCAAGGATATTTATTTAGAGTTTATTATTTAAAAAATAAAATTACGATGGAAACATTCCACACCATCACCGATGGTTTTGGCGCGTTGGCATTTTTAAAAGCGATTGTTTATCACTATCTAAAAGCTAAAAACTTACCAGTTGAACACGAAGGAAAAATCTTGAGTGAAAAACCATTTTCTGCTAATGAAAGTGAAGATGCTTTTGTTACTTACTATGATAAAACAAAAAAGAAAAGCTTAAAGGAAGAAAAGGCGTTCCGTTTCAAAGGTGAATCATTTAACCAGCACTGGTCATTAATGGCTAAGGCAAGAATTAATAGTAAACAGATTCTGAAACTGGTTAAGGAAAAATATCAAGCAACAATCACGCAGTATGTCTGTGCAGTTTTTGCTTATGCAGTATACCAAGAGAGTACACAATTCATTCAAAATAAAAAACCATTTAAATTGTTTATTCCGGTTAATTTGCGCAGTTACTTTAAAACTAAAACACTAAGAAACTTTTCTTTGTATATTAAAGCAACCTATCCTGTTGCAGATCGAAATTTAAGTTTTGAAGAAATCTTAGCTTTGACAAAGGAATATTTTAAAGATCAGCTCGATAAAGAAAAACTCCAACAAAGGCTTAGTTCAAACGTTGGATTTGAGAAAAACATGTTTATTCGCTTTTTACCACTAGTTTTAAAGAATATTGTCTTAAGAATTGGTTATAATATCTTGGCAGAAGAAATTAGCACTTCTTCAATTTCAAACCTCGGTGTTGTTGATCTACCACTCAGTATGAAACCATATGTCCTAGATTGTGATTTCGTAAATGGTGGCTATGGTATGACAACGACTTTGATTTCTCTATATGATCACACTAACATCATTTTGAATACATCAATCAAGGATTTATCAATAATGCATTCAATTTTCAATTTTTTTGTTAATGATGGGTTAGACATAACCTTAACAACTAATTATTTGGAGGGGTATGATGAAATACTGTAAAAACTGTAAAATGCAGATGGATACTACTTCTTCTGAATGTTTATTTTGCAATGAAACATTAAAAGTGCTTTCTGATGAAAAAACAGATTATATGTTTGCGGTTGTTAAAAAAAGAAAGCCGAACCATTACATTGCTCGCTTATTGAATATTTTAAATGTAATCTCAGCTTTACTTGTTTTATATGTTGATTATCGAGCCAACAATAGTCTCACTTGGAGCCCAGTTGTAGCGATTGCAAACCTATACGTAATAATTTTTATTACGACAATTAGAATTAAAACAAATTGGACAACAACTTTTAGTAAAACGATTATATTGACATTACTAGCTTTAATTTTTATCGGTATTGCACTTCAGGATTATCACTGGGCACTTGATTATGTATTACCATTAGGCATTTCCTTTAATATTCTACTATTACTGATCTTATTGTTTTTCAATCGTAAAAAATGGTTTGATTATGCAATCAACCTCTTGATTCTAAGCATCTTTGCTTTAGTACCAGGCATTCTTCAGCTTTTTAATCGATTAATTATCGCGCCATGGCCAAGTATTGTTTCATTCTTTCTTGGTTTAGCGGTAATAATTGGTATTATCTTTATTCCATCAAAGGAAAATAAAGAGGAATTCAAACGAAGATTCCATGTCTAAAAAGTAAAGTGGCTGCTATTTATTTAGCCGCCACTTTTTTCGTCTTATAATTGTTTGTATTCTAAGTCAAATGCTTCACAGACACCTTCACACGTACAGTGACCATGATAAATGTTTACACCTTTTTTCAGTGGTAAACTGCGTTTCATCGCTTCTTCTAAACCGAGATTTGCAATCATTAAACCGTAACTCAAAGTTGTATTGTTTAGTGCATTAGTAGATGTTTGCGGAACTGCACCTGGCATGTTTGCGACACAGTAATGGACGATTCCATCAACGACAAAGGTTGGGTTGTCGTGGTAGGTCATTTTACTTACTTCAGTAGATCCGCCTTGGTCAATTGCCACGTCAACGATTACGCTTCCTGGACGCATATCTTTATAATAGGCACGTTTGATTAGCTTTGGTGCTCTAGCTCCCGGCAATAAAACGGCACTAATAACTAAATCTGAATCTTTAACTGTCTTTTCAATGTTTGCTTCACTACTGTATAAAGTTTGAATTTTACTGCCATAAATATCATCTAAGTAAGTCAACTTCTTCAAATTGATATCCAAAATTGTAACTCTAGCACCTAAACCAACTAACATCTTCAGCGCATTCTCACCAACAACGCCAGCACCGATAACAGCTGCTTTAGCCTGATGAACACCAGGTACGCCTGAAACTAAAATCCCACTGCCACCAAAAGGTTTCTGTAGATTTTTTGCACCTTCAATTGCACTTAAACGACCTGCAACTTCACTCATTGGTTTTAAGCATGGTAAACTGCCATCTGGTAATTCAATTGTTTCATAAGCAACAGCGTTTGCCTTAGATTTGATTAAGGCCTGTGTAAGTGGTTCAGCCGCCGCTAGATGCAAATATGTATAAATTATTAAACCTTCCCGAAAATAATTGAATTCTTCCTCCAGCGGTTCTTTAACTTTAACGATCATATCAACTTGGTTCCATACTTCTTCGGCAGTTTTAATGATCTTTGCACCAACATCAAGATAATCTTGATCCATAAATCCAGAGTTTTGCCCTGCGCCTTGTTCAACCAAAACCTGGTGTCCGTGTTTAACGTAGTCTTTCGCACTGCTTGGTGAAAGACCAACGCGAAACTCATTGTTCTTAATTTCTTTAACAGTTCCTACAATCATTTTATTTCTCATTATTGTTTTTTATTAATATTATTTTACCACATCTTTATTTTGTTACATCACTCTTTCAGCAAATTTGAAAAAGAAAAAAGATAATCGTTCACTAATCGAACAATCATCTTCAAAAGTAAGCATTTCCGCTTAAATTTGACATCTAAACTTTCGTTCTGATTCTTACCATTGCTTCGTTTTCTTTAATGATTTTAGTCTTTTAATTGCTTTTAAAAACAATTGCTGATCATTTTCATAAGTCAAGCGATCGACCACTTCAGCTTCCTTAACCCAGTGTACTTCTTCAATTTCCTCAGGTTGAAGTTTAAAAGTAAATGTTATTGCTTTACCTAAAAAGTAAACCACTTCTTTTAAGACATTCTTTTGCGGTGAAAAATTCGTTTTTCCCTTAAAACCTTTTTTAAGTTCAATCTCAATTCCCGTTTCTTCCTTCACTTCACGCAGAGCAGCAGCTTCGTCACTTTCCTTTTCTTCTTTGTGTCCTTTTGGAAATCCATAATGTAATCCATTTTTTTGCTTGATAAGTAGAAACTCGAATTGATGTTGGTTTTGCCGGTAAACGATAGCACCATAAGACTTTTCCTTTATCATTAAAACACCACCTTAAAGTTTGATTTAGTATATCATAAACAATCCTTGATAACAAGGTCATTTAATTATGTTTTATTGCTTAAAATCATCCGTTAAGGTATAATAAACATAAGTTAGGGGGGTTAATCATGCGCGTAATGTTTTGTAGTTCTGAAGTCTTCCCATTTAGTAAAACAGGTGGATTGGCTGACATGGCCGCTTTTTTGCCAAAAGCAATGCATAAAATGGGTCATGAGATTAAAATCATTACCCCATATTATCCATCTGTTGCTAAATATCATCAACAAATGAAGTATTTGGGTGAAGCCAACATAATCATGGGTGGCATCGAAACAAAGGTCCATTATTTTGAATTGATTCACGATGAAATTTCCATCATCTTTGTTCAAAACATGCACTATTTTGA
>JBAYPP010000063.1:0-6715 GCA_041677585.1 Acholeplasmataceae bacterium | reverse complement strand
CCAATATTGGAAGCCAGCTTCTATTATCAACCGATAAAGAAAAAGAGAACCAAGTACTAGACTTGGTCAAAAAACACTTCAAGCCCGAATTCATTAATCGACTTGATGAGATTATTATCTTCAATCCATTAAGCTTCAAAGTCCAAGTCTTAATCGTTGAAAAAATGCTAATAGATTTAGATAAACGACTTAAAGAAAAGAACATTTTAATTAAAATGGATGAAGAAGTTCAAAAGTATGTGATTAAATATGGATACCAAGAAGAATATGGGGCAAGACCATTAAAACGCTTTATTCAGCGGAATATTGAAACTTTAATCGCAACTAAAATGATTGCTGGTGAAATAATTCCAAACAGACAATACCTAATGACAATTAAAAATGATGTTGTTAAAATAATTGAACAAAGAAAAACAGGGTTAGCCTAAGCTAACCCTATTCTTTCTTCGTATAATCTTGTTTTCTTATGCTGCCATCAACTTTATGAATAACAACTGATGATCCTTGTGAATCTGCCAAAGACGTTGCATAGTCAATTGCTTCTTTTTGAGTGTCAAAAAACTTAATTGTTTTTTGTGACCTTGATTTGCGAACACGCCACTTCTTATAATGCTCACTATTTGGATCGCTGTTTCGTGATACGTGGTACTTCACTGCTTTTGCTGCTGCCTTTTCAGGTTCAGCATTGGCTGCTTTTTTAGTTTGCTCTGTCTCTTTTTCCTTGTGACTATCTGCAGTCTTCTTATTCGAAATCGCTTCTTCCTTTTGACTAACTACAGTTTCCTCTTGTGAAACTGCCGCTGAATTTTTCTTTTTCTTCCGCCAAAAAAAACACATAAAATAGACCCCCTTTTATTATTGTTTACTTTCATTATAAAATTAATTGTTTAAAAACACAAATAAATCGGACTATTCAGTTGTAATATGATCCTTAAACCAGTTGGTTAGTTCTTCAAGTCGTTTAATTCGTTGTTTTGGTTTGCCAGTACGAGACAAATCGTGGTTTTCATTTTTAAACCAAACGAATTTTGTGTCAACACCACGTTCTTTTAATAAGCCGTATAGTTGCATCGCTTGTTCAATTGGACAACGATAGTCTTCATCTGAATGAACGATTAACAGCGGTGTTTTAATTTTTCTGTGATACTTAATTGGTGAGTGATACCAAAGTTTTTCTAACTCATCAATATCATTTACACCAACTTGATCTTTTGTAAAATAATAGCCAATATCTGATGAGCTGTAAAAAGTAAACCAGTTGGTAATACTTCTTTGGGTTGCTGCCGCTCTAAAGCGATCAGTGTGTCCAACAATCCAATTGGTCATAAACCCACCATATGATCCCCCTGTAACAAAAATATTGCTCTGGTCAATGTTTGGTGTTTTGCTAATAACGAGATCTAAAAAGTTCATTATATCATCATAATCAATTGTGCCATATTTACCTCTAATATCAGCAAATTCGTTTCCTTTTCCGTCACTACCTCTTGGATTGCAATAAATGACAAAGAATCCTTCATTAGCCCAGTATTGCATCTCATGATGAAAGACTTGTCCAAAAACGGTTTTCGGACCACCATGAATATTTAGGATAGCCGGATAAACATGATCCTTGCGGAAATTTTTCGGATGCAAGATATAACCATCAACACGATGATCTTTTTTGCTATAGGAAAAATGCTTTGGTTTAGCTACGTATGTTCCCTTTAATTGTTTACTATTGTAAAATGATTTTTGTTTTGGCTTGTTTTTCTCAAGGTCTAACAAATATATTTCTTGCAGTTTTTGTTGATACAAACCAATGATATACCAATCACCATTTAGACGGAATAATCCGTCAATACTGCCCTTAAACGGCATTACCGTTTCTAGTTTTCCGGCACTATTTAGTTTAAACAATGTGTTATAATCGTTTGTTGTTGAAACGAAATATAGTTCATCATTATGAATTCTATTTGTCATGGATCCGCCATAGCGAACATCCGTTCCAATTGAATTTCCAAGCGAAAGATCAGGGTCAACCAGCATCTTTAGATCATTGTCCTTGAACTCATAAAAGGCTGGCTGTTGATTCATTCCATAGTTTTTTGAATCAGATGCTTGGATGATTAACTTTTCATTTAAAAGATGTATCGCACCAACACTATAAAGTTCATTGTCATAAACCTGATAATGTTTATCTTCTTTGATGCTATAGTAATGGATTGGTAATTTAAACTCGCGCACAGTATGTCCTTCTTGACCGGTATAATAAAAACCTTGTTTCTTCTCGTCATAGGCATAAATTGATAATGAAAAATTTGGTGTGAAAATTGGTTTAACTTCTTTTGACTCAATTTGATAAGTAAACACCTGTCTTCTTCTGTTCGCGATCATCCCTTGTCCATTAAAGTAAAATGGTAAATCTTCGATTTCTTCATATAGTTCTGAATCACTTAGATTCAAAAGAAGATCCTTTCGATCTTTTTCGTCAATTGTATACAATTGATGCTCTGCTGGTTTTAATGTTGCCTGAAGTAAGAGAGTATTGTTATCAATGATTTCAACAATTTGACAACTAAAGGGAAGAGCATAAGCAAATTCACTTTTTCTGTCCTCTGTATTGTAACGATAGTAATATGTATATTTATCCTTTAGTTTTTTCTCTTCCTGCTTTGATTTTGTGTGTTGAAATAAAATTGTTGTATTGGTTTCCCAAATTGCCGATTGCTTTTTTACTCTAGCAATTATTAAATGTTTGTTTCCGTCATAAATGACTAGCTTCGATTGATAGCCGTTACTTTTTAGATCGGCATTGTTAACAAAGTAAAATACTTTATCTTCACTTTTATTTGCTTGAACACCGCTTAAAAACTTGTATTCTAAAAACTCATTTATTTTTAGCTGTTTCATTTGAGCTCCCTATATGACAAAGTTTCCGTTTTCAAATACTTTCACTTCTTCATTATCATGTGTAAGTCCTGTGATTGTCATATCTGCACTACCGAACATAAAATCAGAGTGAACCATTGAGTTGTTATAGCCAACTTTCTCTAATTCTGGAATTGGTGTCTTTAAACCATTTTTGATGTTCATCGGATAAGCTCTACCAAGTGCCATATGACAAGATGCATTTTCATCAAACAAAGTGTTTAAAAATAAAATGTTTGTATTTGAAATTGGTGAATCATGTGAGATTAATGCAATCTCACCAATATATTTACTTCCTTCATCTGTTTCAAGCAGGTTCTCCAATGTTTCTTTTTCTTTTTTCGCATCAAATTCAACTACCTTACCGTCTTTGAAGATTAAATAGAAGTCTTCGATTAAACGACCTTGATAGTTTAGTGGTTTGGTTGCGACCACCTTACCTTGTGTTCCCCATTTATATGGCATTGTAAATGATTCTTCTGTTGGAATATTTGGGTTGAAGTATGTTCCGTTAGCTGCTGTTTCTCCGCCACCGGCCCAAATATGATTTTTCACTAATTCAACTATTAAATCCGTTCCTAAACTGTTTTTGAAATGAAGTGACTTAAAGTTACACTCGTTTAAAATACGGTTATGCTTTTCTAAGTATTCATTATGTTTTTCCCAATTTTCAAGCGGATCAGACTCTAAGTCAACTCTTGATGCTTGGAAAATTGCATCCCATAGTGCTGCAATTGCTTCTTCTTCGCTTAATTCGGGGAAAACTTGTTTTGCCCAAACTGCGTTTGGTGCTGCAATGATTGTCCACTGAGCTTTGTTGCCCATTAAATGAGTTTGGAAAAACGACATCGCTTTTTGAACAGCAATACCGGCTTTTTGCATTTTGTTACCATCAACATCTTTGTTTAACCCTGGCATTGGTGATGAAATTGAAATAAAACATGCGTTCTGTTCAACAAAATAACGGTTTTGATCAATTTGCCATTGATGAATATCCGTTAACGTTTCTTCACTCATATGCATTAAACCAGTTCTAGTAACATAATCATCTGACCATTGAACATGAACTTTTTTAGCACCTTTCAAATAGGCTTCTTTGACAACTTCTCTTGCTAACTCTTTTGCTTCTGTTGTTGTTCTTACTACAACTTGTTGATCCTGTTGGACATTAACACCAACATGAACCGCTAGCTTGGCTAGCTTATTTAATAAAATCGGATTTGGCATGAAATTTCTCCTTTATATAATTTACCTTATTATATCATACAAAAGATTGAAAAAATGGTCTATTTCGCCCCTTTTTTCAAAATAAACCAGCAATTTAAAATAAAAAAAGAGATAACTCAATCATGATGATCAATTATCCCTAAAAGTTAATAACTACAGCCGTCTTTTTCTTTTTCTAGTTACAACAATTACAACAACGACTAAGACAATAACACTTGCTGGCAGTAATGCTGCACCAATAAAAAGCGTAATCATAGCAAAGCCTAGAAACCAATTTGATGACTTACTCGGTGACTCGCTTCTTGAAATTTGAAAGGTTAGGTTTTCTTCGGGCAACTCTTCGCTGAAACTTACATAATAACCTTCTTCTTCAACAAATTCCATGTTGCTTCCAATTAAGTATTTTTCAGTTGCATTTGGATAAATTTTGACTGTTAGATCGCTAAAACTGCGATAAAGTGAGGCTGGCAACAAGAAGTATTCATATTCATAAATTGGCGGATTATAGCGGTTATGCCTTCTACCTTCCGTTTCATATGTCACACTAACAATGTTTTCAAAATCATCACCCAAAAGAGGTACATCATATATTAAAACCATTAAGCGATACGTATTCACTTCTTCTAGAACAGATTGAATACTGAAAGTATAAAAACCGTTGCTAAACCTTTCATCAACTAGGCGGCTTAGCAAATTATTGTACTGGATAGAGTTGTATGGTGTACTTTCTGAAACTAAGGTTAAGTAATCTTGCAAAGACATTAAGTCTTTATCATATGTGCGTTCTGGAAAATCAGGTTCACCATTGATAATGAAAAGACTTGGCATTCCTTTATTGATTATCATTGAAGATGTTGCTGTAAAAGTAAGGCTTGATGCATCTTGGCTATAATGGTTAAAACCATCGGAAACAATTCTTTGACCGTTTATCTTTGGCACGACAACATCAAAAGATGTGCTTAACCCAAATTCAAAAGTATATAAAAAACCATACTCATTAAAAACAGGGCTATAATCGTCATCGTATAACTCATCGATAATTTCATCAATCGTCATTTCTTTAAATTCGTCAAAACGCATGTAAGGACCATAATAAATAGTCGGAGTAAGATCAACAGAATTAGCAGTTATAACGGCATTTTGAATCCCTCTTTCATTCGTCAAAAGAGGAAAAGCCATTGTAATCGTTTCTGTTCTCGTATTTTTCATATGATAAGTAGCGGTAACTCTAGCAATCGGATCACCATAAAAGCTATTCATATCACGAAAATCAAAAACAAGCTCTTCCTTGACAATGTCAATTTCATTATCAACAAGAGGAATTAAACCGTGCTGACCTGGTCCATCATTAATGATTGGCGCACTATTGGCATTAACTAACGTTACTGGAAATAACCCCAATAACATAAATAAAAAGATTACAGCCAATGTTTTTCTCATCCCTATTCCTAATACTTAAATCGCAGTAACATCATACAAGCTACAATTTAAACATTGAATCCTTTCTTCTGTTGTCTTGGTTATTCTTTGTTTTTCCTTTCGCAAGGACAATACAAACTTTCTTGAATGTTTAGATCTTTAACATTGACGACACTTTCAATTTTTAAATTTTTCACAAATGGCGATAGAAATGTGTCTTTAATCGGTTCCTCTTTCATTAAATCGGTTGTTAAATACTTTTTATTGTCATCAGCAAATAAAGTTACAATCACTGCATCTTTACCCAATATTTCTTGAGCTTTAATTGCACCAATAAAATTTGCTCCTGATGATATTCCAACACCCATTCCTAATTGGAAGGCGAGTTTTTGAGCCATAATTATTGCATCTCCATCATCAACATCAATAATTTGATCAAGACACGTTAAATCGACGATTTCAGGGATGAATTCGTCTGATATCCCTTCAATCCGATGTTTACCTGTTTTGTGTCCTGTCGCTAAAGTTGGTGAGTTTTCTGGCTCTAGAGGAAAGACCTTAATCTGGGGTCTTTGTTCTTTTAAGTATTTGCCAACACCCATGATCGTTCCACCCGTTCCAACACCAGCAACAAAGCCATCTGGAATGGCATTTAGTTTTTCCATTTGATGCCAAATTTCCGGTCCGGTCGTATAATAATGCGATTTAACATTTTCACAATTAGAAAACTGTGATGGAAAGAAGCAATTAGGATTGCTTTGGGCGTATTCTTCTGCCATTTTGATACTACCTAAAAAGCCACCTTCTTCTTTAGAAACTAATCTAATTTCAGCCCCATAACTTTTTATCAAATTTACACGCTCTTGACTCATCCAATCTGGCATAAAAATCTTTACCTTATAACCTAATGCGCCGCCAATAGCTGCCAATGAAATGCCCGTGTTTCCACTTGTCGCCTCAACAATGGTTGTGTTTTGTGTTAACATTCCTTGAATATATGCTTCATATAGAATATGGAACGCCATTCTATCTTTGACACTACTTGTTAAATTGTAGTGTTCCTGTTTAACATAAATACATCTTTTCTCACCTTTGAACTCAAAGCAAATTTTACTAAGTGGTGTTGCCCCAATCAACCTGCACAAGTGTTCAAATGTCT
>JBAYPP010000062.1:0-6981 GCA_041677585.1 Acholeplasmataceae bacterium | reverse complement strand
TAATCCAAAATAATTTACTAAAAAGGCGCAGTGCGCCTTTTTTATTTATTGCATATCCGCTAATTTATTTAAAACTGTTTTAATAAACAATTTAATCCACCGGTATAAATTTGACATTACGTACATCAATGGATAGGTTGCTTGGGCAATAGCGATAATCAATAAAATCTGTGGAACTGTTAATGGTGTAACAGGATAATAGTCTTGTGCATAAAATGGTGCGAAGTCGAAAAACTGTGGAATGAAGATGATTGCTAAAATAAAGCTTGTCACCATCAACAGGAATAAGATTCTGCGCATTTTATTAAACGGAGTTGAAACTCGATATAACACCGTTAGAGATGTAACTGTTGCCGTAATGACAATAATTGTTGAGATTTCTGTTTTACCCATATTAAGTGCTCCTGCGAAAGCAAACACAATCAAACTGTTAATCATTACAACTAAAGCTCCAGGCAAGGCTGCCTTTAGGATGTTCCAAAGGAATCGTCCCTTAACCTGCTTATTGTTTGGTTCCAGCGCTAAGAAGAATGAAGGAATACCAATTACTAGATAATCGATTAACACAAGTTGTGATGGCTCAATTGGATATGCCCCTTGTCGTGCGATTGCCATTATTGCTAATAGAAACGAGAAGATTGTTTTTGTCAAAAAGAGTGTTGATACTCGTTGAACGTTATTGATGACTCTTCTACCTTCACTTACTACTTTTGGCATTGAACTGAAGTTTGAATCAAGTAATACTAAATGCGAAACGTTTCTGGCTGCTTCGGACCCAGACGCCATCGCAATCGATGTGTCCGCTTCTCTCAAAGCGAGAATATCGTTTACTCCATCTCCTGTCATCGCGACAGTTCGACCGTTGTTTTTCATTGATTCAATCAATAGCTTTTTCTGATGTGGGGATACTCTTCCAAAAACCGTATATCGCTCAGCCGCACGAACAACGTCTTTATCAGGCAAGCCGTCAAGGTTAATAAACTTATCTGCATTCTCAATACCCGCACGCTGTGAAATTCTAGCCACAGTTTGTGGATTGTCTCCAGAGATTACTTTAACATCAACATTGTTCGTTTTAAAATACTCAATCGTTTCAATTGCGTCTGGACGAATTGTGTCTTCGATCATTATTAACGCAATTGGCACTAAATTTTTTGGTAGCTTATTGTCTATAATATCTTCTTTGCTAAATGCTACTGCTAAGACACGATAGCCTTCTTGTGATTGCTTATCAACTTCTTTATCAACAAGATGATATTCATCCTTTAAAACAAACTCAGGCGCACCAATTGCGAATGTTCCATAACGCTCAAATTGAACAGCACTGAATTTTCTGGAGCTGGAAAACGGAATCAATGATTTATGTCTAATCCTTTTGGCTGTGCCAAACCGTTCTTCAAGTGCACTTGAAGTTAAATTTTGGTCGTTTTGTGCATTTAGCATTGCTGAGACAATGTTTCTTAAGGTTAGTTTTGTTTCATTTTTATATTCAATAATACTTTTAACAGTCATTGTTCCATCGGTAATGGTTCCTGTTTTATCAAGACAGAGAGTATCAACTCTAGCTAACATCTCGATACAGTAAAGTTCCTGAACTAAGGTGTTGTTTTGGGCTAAACGAATAACCCCTACTGCTAGTGCCATACTTGTTAGTAAGAATAAACCAGAGGGAATCATGCCAATCATCGCACCTGCTGTGCTTCGCACTATTTCAGGATAAGTCAATGTTGTATATGTACTCATTAGGTAAAAGAGAATAGCTGCTATTGGTAGGATTAATGCACCAACTATTCGAATGATTGTTTTTAATGATCCTAATAAATCGGAAGCGGGTTTTTTATATTTCTTTGCTTGATTTGTTAATTTTTGAATGTATATATTTTTACCAATGGCTGTACTTTGAGCATAACATGAACCGGAAATCACGTAACTTCCTGAATAAAGGGTGTCGCCACTTTTCTTGAAAATCGGATCTGATTCACCTGTTAATAGTGATTCATCGACTTCAATTGTGCCCGAACGAATTACTGCGTCTGCTGGAATTTGCTTTCCTGAACTTAAGAATAAAATATCATCGATAACAACCTCTTGAACGGCAATCTCAACTTCATCCTTATCCCTAATTACATGGGCTGTTGGAGCTGATAGCAATGATAATTTGTCAATTGTCTTTTTCGCTCTAATTTCTTGAATGATACCAATTGTAATATTGGCACTGACGACTCCTAAAAAAAGTAAGTTTGATACTTTCGCGCTTACTGAAATCAACCAGGCGGCAATCCCAAAATTTAAAAAGTTAAAGAATGTGAAAATATTTGTAAAAATGATGTTGGAAATACTTTTACTGCTTCCGGTATCGTTAATATTGGATAGACCGGCCATTACACGTAATTCAACTTCTTCGGTTGTTAAACCTTCTTCAACTTCTGGATTGTATCTTTCAACAACGATGTCATCACGGCTTCTTACTTTATCCTTAACGTCAAAAGAACCCGTTTGATTGTCATCCAAATGGGCATGTAAACTTAAAGGATCACCTTGCATTCTTAATAAGTCTTCCTTAATAATCGTCTGAGGTCCTTTTTGTTTTCTTACTTTATCTTCGTTTTTGTGGTCATCGAGCAATTCTTTTAGCTTCTCATTTTTCATTTTTTCATCGATTGTTTTGTTCATGCTTTCTCACCTCTTCGCAGTACTTGATTGCTTGATCAATTAACCAATCTGCGCGGTTTCTATCTTGGAAGTACAGGGCTCCGATAATCGCTTCAAATCCTGAAGCGCTTTGATATGTTTTTCCGTCTATGTTTTTCTTAACAGCCGAACTTCCGTTGCGGCCTTTTTTGTAGATTAACTGTTCTTCTTCGGTTAAGATATTGCTCTTAATAAAATATTGGACAATCTCTGCTTGGGCAATGCCGGAAGTGAAGGTAATTGCTTTTTGATGCAATTTATTGGCATTGGTTATCTTCTTTTGAATCAAGTATTCCCTTATTCTTAATTCATAGTAGGCATCACCAAGATAAGCTAGATTCGTTCCATTCATTAGATAAGTCCTCTTTTAATAAGCTCTTGTCTCAATCCATCTGCCTTTTCAAAATCTTTGTTTAATCTGGCATCCTGCCAGCCTTGATAGATTTCAACACTTTCATCAGAAACGTCAAAATCAACTTTAACACCTAAAATATCAAGGATTGTCTGAACTGTTTTTAATAAAATGCTAAGTCTTTGATCATCTGTTTCTTTATTCATATTTTTGACAATTTCATAGACTAGTGTCATAACATTGGGTGTATTGAAATCATCATCCATAAATGCAATCATTTTATTGATAATTTCGTCATCTTGTTCTTCTGGTTTTAAACTGCTTAATTTAAGAACTAGACTTGCCTTAATCATAGCACGTTTTATTTTATCATATTCTTTGGCAAATTGCTCTGTTAATTGACTATGATAGTTGATTGGTTGACGATAATGATGGCTAACGATAAACAAACGAAAAACCATTGGATCATATGTTTTGACTAAATCCGTTACAAATAAACTGTTGCCTAATGACTTGCTCATCTTGACTTGGTCAACGTCAACGCGACCAACATGGAGCCAATAATTAGCCAAATGATGGTCATCATGGGCGATTGATTGCGCAATTTCATTTTCATGGTGAGGAAATTTTAAATCTGTTCCGCCACCATGAATATCAATTTTTTCACCAAAGACATCATGATTCATAACAGCACATTCAGTATGCCATCCTGGTCTTCCATCACCCCATGGACTTTTATATTGAACACCAATTTTTGTCTTTTTCCACAAATTGAAGTCTCTTGGATCTTCCTTTTCCTGTTCAAGCTCAATTCTGACCCCTTCGTTTAAGGCATCAATGTTTTGTTTGCTTAACATTCCGTATTCAGGAATTTTATGGACACGAAAATAAACACCTGAGTCCGTTTGATATGCGTATCCTTTTTTAATCAAATTATCAATATATTCAATCATTGAATCAACATAATCAGTGGCTTTTGGCATTAAGTCTGGACGATCACTGCCGATGATATCTGAAATTTCTAGAAATTTGTTAAAATAGGTCGCCGCAATCCTCTTTTCACTTTGCTTTTGTTCAATTGCTTTTTCAACAATACGGTCATCAACGTCTGTAACGTTAGAAACATATTTAACCTCATAATTTCTAAAGGTCAAATACCTCTTAATGACATCGAAAAAAATGACTGGACGTGCATTGCCAATATGAATCTCATCATAAACGGTCGGCCCACAGACATACATCGAAACATAGTTGGGTTTAATTGTTTTGAATTCTTCTATTTTGCTTGTTAATGAGTTATATATTTTCAACATGTTTTCTATGTCCTTTCACTGTTTATTATAGTCAAAAAAGACCAAAATGACAAGTCGTGTGATTTTTTTTCGATTTTGGCTTTATAAAGAAATAATCCTAAGCTTCAACCAACGCTTTTAACCCCTCTAATATTTTCAGCATTGCCCAGGTGTCAAGCATACAATAGTCGATTAAATGTTGATACATTACCTGATGCTCTTCCTTAGTCATCATTGGAAATTTCGCATATGTGATCATGGCATCAACACCATTAGTAACAACTAAGCTTTTATAGTTTAAATCAGTAAATACCGGCAATACTTTTTTAATTGAAAATGAGCCCGCCAAATCCTTATGGTAATAATTGAAGAGTTTTGCCTCAGCTTCATCATAACCTAGATTTTTATAAAATTCTCCATTTCCTCTTAATAAGTGGAGTAAATCAAATAACCGATCAGCTATCTTTAATAGCTGTTCTTCATACTCTGGAAAAGTTAGGGCTAGATTTTTTATTACCCCTTTTTCAAAGCCGCGATTAAAGGTCAAGACCGATCCACCATCATCTTTGATTGTTTCAATTAGCTTCATGGCTAGTTCTTTTCTTTGATCATCATGTGTCCCCGCCAAAAATGATACGTTGTCTTTGGTGTAATCACAAACACCTGGTTCTTTTTCAATATGAATTGAAAATTGAATTACAGATTGTGCGTATGGTTTTTCCCCTTTAAATCTCGGAAGTGGGCAAGGAAATGTTTCAAAATCTAAATGATAAATTGGATATTTTAGTTCCTTGATTCCATCAACAATTTTACTTTTATCAATATATGGTTCGTTTGTCAAGATTGTTTGTTTCTGGATTTCTCGATCTTTTCGCATTAACCAATTCGTTGGAACGTCGGTTGCTTTAAGATAGCCTTGATTGACTAAATCATATGCAGTCAATTTATCTTCATCGTCATTCATGAATTTTGTCTGTGGCGTTAAATAGATAAAAGGATTATTGTTTTGCTCAAGTTTGCTATAGCAAATGTTATAAAACATACATTGCCGTACATCTTTTCGTTGGCAATGTTTGCCAAGTGGTACTGCATCTGCATTCATTGTGTTTAAATTCCTAATAACAGTATCCTGGTCTTTTTCCAACTGATCAACCATTTCCAGTACAACTGGAGTGACATCTATAAATTTGATGATATCATCTTTATAAAGGGGTTTTCCTGTCTCATCCTGTTTACCGTCATAAACATATTCGCTATTTAAAACAGCTAGATAATACTTGACTTTTTTCTTTGTTTTTAAAGCATGGCGTAAGACAAGTGCCTGATAAGCAATATCATAGACATACCGACCGGTATCGCCTATTTTTTCTTTTAATTTTCTTCTTTTTTTCCAATAATGATCATTAACTTCGGTATTTGTTTCATCTAAAATAAGATTTCCTTCTGGCGATATTGAAAAAATGCTTTTTTTGCCATATTCATCGTGTTTATACTCTAAATCAAAAAATTTAGTGGTCGTCGTGGCCTTTACTTCGAAAATTCTTATTGTATCTTCATCTTCTTGATAACCATCCAGGAAACAATAGAAATGAAACCCTTTCCTTTCATATGAGAAACGCTTTTGCTTATATGTTTCTGCATCGTAAACAATTTTGCCTGGGTATCTCTTTTCAATAAGGCGTCCGGCTATTTGCTCAATTTCTTGATAATATGGCATCATTGTTTCCATCTGCTCATTTGCAACAGCAATCAAGTCGTTATCTGCTTCATCAAACATTTCACCAATAAGTGCCTTTTTTCTAGCCCTTGTTTCTTCGCTGATCAAGTCATTTAATTCTGGGTCGTCAGTAAAAGCAATCACACTTTTTTCCTTGTTGCGATAAGTTTCATTCAATGCCGCAAACCGATTGCATCTAGTTAAGTTAATAAACTGTGTTTTTGATACTTTCATAATCCCACCCCATTCCTAATACCTTTATTATAACATGCTTTTAAAGCTGTTTTTGTGAAAAAAATGATATCCGAAGATACCATTTTAAGTTAATTAGTTCTTGATTTTGTCAAATTCTTCTTTAATCCAGTCTGATGTAAAAAATAAATCAATATTGTCAATTACATCAACTAAATCGTCATCTGCTTTTGAATCACCGTTGAATAAAAGGTGTTCTTCAACATAAACTGCGACTTGATGAGAAATCGTTCCCGTTTTTCTCGCTATTGTCTGTGAGTAGCTTGAATTTACACTATCATCATTGATTATAATTGTTTTGTCGCTGCCAAACCTTAAAGCACCTTCGATTGTGCGATTCGAGTTATAAAAACCCACTAACCCGCCAATATAGAACTTTTTAATGATTTTTTCATCATCATGTTCACTTTCTTCATGATTAAAATCAATGTTTCCGGCAAAAATTGCATTTTTGATTTGTGTTATACTTTGACCCGCAATTCCGCCAACAAAAAGTGAATAGGTTCTTTCTGAAGTTCCTTCTCTGGTGTTATAGTTGAGTTCTGCAATATCAATATTACCGATTTGAACAACATCTTCTATTCCTCTAATACGACCGCTTGCAGAGTCGCCGACAATACCGCCGATTAAGGCTGTATAATTTTCTCTCGCTGTTGCGGTACTATTAAGCTTGAAGG
>JBAYPP010000061.1:0-7057 GCA_041677585.1 Acholeplasmataceae bacterium | reverse complement strand
GAAATTTATTATGAGATTGAGGCCACCTTCCCTCATTTCAAAGCGGAATACATCATTCCTGCCAAGAAACGTCTTGACAAAGAAGAAGCGGAAAAGATTGTTATAGAATCAAAGAATCCGTTTGAAGTAAAAGATATTATCGTTAAAGAAAACAAAAGAGATGCCAAACCAAGCTTTATTACTTCAACTATGCAACAGGATGCTATCTCACATTTGAATATGAGCGCAAGAAGAGTAATGAGCATTGCCCAATCATTATATGAAGGTAAAGAGATTAATGGCGAAATAATTGGTTTGATTACCTATATGCGAACTGATTCAACCAGAGTTTCACAACAATTTATTAATGAAGCAGAAAACTATATTAAAGAAAACTTTGGTTCAAACTACCTTGGTAAGTATCGATCAAGAAAAAGTGCGCAGGCTCAAGATGCACATGAAGCGATTCGTCCAACTAGTTTGAAACGAACCCCAGAATCATTGGAACCATTTTTATCAAGAGAAGAATTACGGCTTTATAAAAGGATTTATCAACGTTCTGTTGCTAGCTTAATGACACCAGCAATCTTTGAAAATACGAAAGTCACACTTGAATCAAATAAGCACGAATACCAAGCATTTGGTATTAGGCAGTTGTTTTCAGGTCATTTAGCAATGTATCAAGAAAGCAAACATAAGGACAGTAGATTACCGCATTTGACAGTTGGTCAAAAGATAGATGCTGATGAAGTTGTTTCAGTTGAAAAAGAAACAAAACCAAAGACTAGGTACTCAGAAGCAACCTTAATCAAGGAATTAGAAACCTCTGGAATTGGTCGCCCTTCAACATATGCACACATTTTACAGACTTTAAAGGAAAGAAGATATGTTGAAATGGTCGAAAAACGGTTTAGACCAACTGATCAAGGTAAGTTAACAAGTGATCAGCTTGATTTATTCTTCAGTCAAATCATCAATGTGAAATATACCTCTGAAATGGAAGCTGCATTAGACAAAATTGCCATTGACGGTAATAGTGGAGTTGAACTTGTTTCTAAGTTCTATCACGATTTTATCCCAAAAGTTGAAAAAGCACAAAAAGAAATGAAAAAAATCGAACCCAAAATGACAGATGAAATTTGTCCGGTCTGCGGTAGACCATTAGTCGTTAGAACTAGTAAATACGGTGAATTCATCGCATGTAGCGGATTTCCGTCTTGTAAGTACATTAAAAAGGAAGAGGAAGATCTCGTTATCAAAAAAAACAAAAATAGATAAAAAGGCTTTACAATCGGTTTTAAACGTGATAATATATTAATGCATCCAATTTGTCATGGATGCTACTTATCCCCTAGTAAAGTGTACATAAGTACACACAATCCCCTTATTTTGGTCCTCAACGCTTTTTGTTTGAGGGCCACTTTTTTTTGCTTTAGTAAAAATATGATATAATATAGATAGAAACAAGGTAGACAAAAAAGGAAGTGTTGAAGATGAAAACTTTTAAAGGTAAACCAATCACGGTGATTGGAGAAGTAAAAAAAGTCGGCGATGTTGCACCAGATTTTAAAGCAATCAATATTAAAAATGAACCCGTTAGCCTATCACAGTTTAAATCCAAATATATTGTTTTAAACGTTGTTCCATCAATTGATACAACAGTTTGTGATATGCAGGTTCGAACAGTTAATACTGAACTGAGTGAAAGAGATGATATTACAGTATTAACTATTAGTAATGATTTACCATTTGCACAGGCACGTTGGTGTGGCAATGCAGGATTAGTGAACGTCATTACACTAAGTGACCACTATAATTTAGATTTTGGTCTAAAATATGGTACTGTTATCGAAGAATTAAGGTTATTGGCAAGAAGTGTCTTCGTGCTAGATGAACAACGTAAGATTGTTTATTTAGAATATGTTGATGAAATGAGCAGTCATTTAAGCTTTGATGAGTTGATTCAATTTGTCAAGCAATTACCGAAAGAATAAGCTTTCGGTTTTCTTTTTTATTACCAACATAAAGCTATAAATAAACCTTGTTTTATGTTATAATAATTTGGGATTGGATGTGATCAAATGGGCTTATTTCAAAAACTGTTTAAAAGAAAACCAAAAGCCGATCGATATCAATTGGGTCTTCATAAAACAAAAGAAAACTTAGGCAGCCTAAAAGAAATCTTAAATCAGTCAAAAGAGATCAATGATGATTTATTCGATGCCATTGAAGACTTGTTTATCCAAGCTGATATTGGCATTGATACAGTTATTCATTTTATTAATGAATTAAGAAAAGATGTTAATGCTAAACACATTATGGATCCAAACGATTTATCAGAAATGATTGTTGATAAAATGTTTGAAATCTATTTACAAGGTGAAATAGTTGACCAAGCGTTAGACTATGAAGATGGTAAAACGAATGTCTATCTTTTTGTTGGCGTAAATGGTGTTGGCAAGACAACAACTATTGGCAAAATGGCGTATCAGTACCAAAATGAAGGTAAGAAAGTAATGCTTGTTGCCGGGGATACTTTTAGAGCAGGAGCAATTGAACAACTAAAAGAATGGGGTAAAAGAAGTAATACTTTCGTCTATGCAAAAGAAGCAGGAAGTGACCCATCAAGTGTTTTTTATGAAGCATTGACCTTAGCCGAAAAAGAAAAATACGATATTGTTTTATGTGATACTGCGGGTAGACTGCAAACTAAGGTTAACCTAATGCAAGAGTTAGCTAAAATGAAACGAGTAATTGATAAAGTATTACCGGGAGCATTAAAAGAAACACTGCTTATTATTGACGCAACAACAGGTCAAAACGGAATGATTCAAGCCCAAGTATTCAAAGAGGCAACCGATGTTTCAGGAATAATTTTAACCAAATTGGATGGTACTGCCAAAGGTGGTATTGTTTTAGCAATTCGTCATTTGTATCACTTGCCAATCAAAATGATTGGCTTAGGTGAAAAATTAGATGATTTAGTACCGTTTGATATTGAGGCGTATATCTATGGTTTGTTTAGTGAATTTTTTTAGGTGACTTATGAACTCATTAGCAAAAAATGAACAACTAAATCAATTGTTTGATCTCTATGAGTCCTTATTAACAAATAAGCAAAGACTTTATTTTAAGCTATACTATCAGGAGGATTATTCTTTAAATGAGATTTCAGAGCTCTATCATATATCAAGAAACGCAATCTTTGATCACTTAAAAAAGACGGAAGAACATTTACTTTTATATGAAGAAAAACTTAAACTATTTGATAGAAAAACGAAAAGAGCAAAATTATTAGATCAACTACCACTAGGTGATATTGTTGAAAAACTAAGAAAGTTGGATGAATAATGGCAGAGAACAGTTTAAGCTCAAGACTCCAAATGGCAATGCGTCGTCTAACGGGACGTGGATTTTTAACCGAAAAGGATATTGACGAAATGATGCGCGAGGTGCGTCTTTCTTTACTTGAAGCAGACGTAAACTTCAAAGTTGTTAAACAGTTTATTCAAAACATTAAGGAACAGGCCTTAGGTGAAAAAATCCTAAAAGGATTAAATCCTGGACAACAGGTTGTTAAAATCGTTCATGAAGAATTGAAACGGGTCATGGGCGATCAAGCGGAAGGACTGCGCTTCAAGGCCCAAGGGCTGTCAATCTTTATGACAATCGGATTACAAGGTTCTGGTAAGACAACCGCAATCGGTAAACTAGGTGTCTATATTCGTAGAATAGAAAAGAAGAAAGTTTTATTTATTGCTGCTGACGTCTACCGTCCAGCCGCTATTGATCAATTAAAAACGATTGGTAAGCAAATTGATATCGAAGTCTTTGAGCAAGGTTTAATCGATGCGAGAAAAATTGTTGAAAACGGCTTAAAATACGCACGTGAAACTGGATTTGATGTTGTCATCATTGATACAGCAGGACGCTTGCACATTGATGAAAAGATGATGCAGGAGTTAGTTGATATTAAAGCAATCGCGAAGCCTGATGAAATTTTACTAACTGTTGACGCGATGACTGGTCAGGATGCGGCAAACATCGCCAAAAGCTTCCATGAGCAGCTTGGATCAACTGGTGCCATCTTAACAAAACTTGATGGTGACACGCGTGGTGGTGCCGCTTTATCGATTAAAGAAGTATCGGGAATCCCAATTAAGTTTTCATCAACCGGTGAAAAGATGGATGCTTTTGAAGTCTTTCATCCAGACAGAATGGCATCAAGAATTTTAGGTATGGGTGATGTTTTAACCTTAATCGAAAAGGCGACTGAATCAATTGATGAAGATGAAGCTAAAAATATGATGGAAAAAATGATGTCCGATTCTTTTAACTACAATGATTTGCTAAAACAGTTTAAAATGATTAAGCGAATGGGATCAATCGGAAAGATTTTAGGCTTTATTCCAGGCTTAGGCCAATTGAAACAAGCTGCTTCTCAAGTTGATGATAAACAGTTTGATAAAATGGCGGTTTTGATTAGTAGTATGACAGATAAGGAACGTAAAAATCCAAGAATGATTGATGAGAGCAGTCGTAGAAGAACGAGAATTGCTAAAGGTGCTGGCATGAGTGTTGCTGATCTAAACAAACTTAGACAAGCACTTGACACTCAAAAACAGCTCATGAAAAAAATGCAGGGCATGGATGAAAAAGATTTAGAAACAATCTCAAAAAATCCTCAGGCAATGATGGGAAAACCAAAGGCAAAAAAAGGAAAAGGTAAAAACAAGGGTCAATTTAGGGTTCGCTGATCCTTTTTCTTTCCACAAAACATGTGGAAAACTTCTTGTTTTATCTATGATAAAATGAATATAATAAGGGGAGAATATGAAAAAACTAATTTTAATTGATGGAAACTCAATAATGTATCGTGCCTATTATGCAACAGCTTATCCTGGTGCAGATTTGATGAAGACAAGCCAAGGTGTTTATACAAACGCTCTCTTTGCGTTTGTTAACATGTTTGAAAAAATTGTTGATTCAAATGAAACTAATGTTTTAGTTGCCTTCGATACAAAAGAAAAAACCAAAAGACACCTAATATACAAAGATTATAAGGCAGGACGCGCTGAAATGCCGGAAGAATTAATTATGCAAGTCCCGCTGATTGAAGAGTATATTAAATTATTGGGAATCAAATCCTACAGTAAGCCTGGCTATGAAGCAGACGATATCATTGGTACTTTTGCCAAGGAGGCTGCCCAAAAAGGCTATCAGATTGATATTTACTCAAGTGATAAAGATTTACTTCAGCTTGTCAATCCTAATGTCACGGTTAACCTGCTAAAAAAAGGGATGAAAGAAGTTCATTCATTCACACCTAGTAGCCTATATGAGCATTATGAACTATCGCATGAGCAAATGATTGATCTAAAAGCACTAATGGGAGATGCATCTGATAATATTCCTGGTCTTCCTGGTGTTGGTGAAAAAACAGCAATTAAACTTCTAAAAGAATATGGAAGCTTAGAAAACATTGAAAAAAACAAAGCTGAAATCAAAGGAAAACTTGGTGAAAGAATTCGGGAAAACTTAGAATTGGCTTTTACTAGTAAAACACTAGTCACGATTGACTGTGAAGCAGAACTGGATCTACTGCTGTCTGATTTAACGAAAAGGGCAGTAGATGAAGCAAAATTATCACAGTTTTTCAATCAGTATGAATTGCATGTTTTTGTTAAAAAACTAAATCATACTGCGAATGAAGAAGAATGGGATTATGCAATTTTAACAGAAAATGAGTTTGCCAAAATCAAAAATGAGCCAGAAGTTGCGATTCACTTTGAATTTAGTGATCCCAACTATCATAAGGCAACCCTTTGGGGAATTGGTTTATCAATGGGCAAAAAACATTATTTTTTAACACCACAGTGGTTAGCAAACAAGCAATTTTCAAAATGGTTAGTCGATGAGAAAATAAGAAAACTAACCTATGACTATAAAGCAGCTAAAGTATTTTTGCTTTGGCAAGACTTAGATATCGAAAACGTTACCTTTGATCTATTATTGGCTAGCTATTTAGTCAACTCACATCTAGGCAAAGAGGAATTCAAGCGAATTGTCTCAGCTTTTGATTATGAAGGTGTTACTTATGATGAATTGGTCTACGATAAAGGTGCGAAGAAAAAGTTACCGGCAGATGAAACAATCTATCAGAAGCATATCGTTTCGAAAGCGAAGGCTATCTATGAATTAAAGGATTTTCTAATTAACAGACTGAAAGAACAGGAACAGCTCGAATTACTAACCGAGTTGGAAATTCCTTTGTCAACAGCACTAGCTTCAATGGAGTATGCGGGGTTAACTGTGGATGTTGAAGAGCTTAATCGCCAAAAAGAAGAATTGAATAAAAGAATCGAGCTGCTAGAACAAGAGATTCACATTATGGCTGGCGAAAAATTCAATGTTTCAAGTCCAAAACAAATGGGTGAAATTCTGTTTGAGAAACTAAATCTTCCAATTGTTAAAAAAACAAAGACAGGTTACTCAACTGATGCGGATGTTTTAAATAAGTTAACTGATAAACATCCAATCATTTCTTTAATCCTTGAGTATAGACAATTAGCAAAACTCTATTCAACCTATATTGAAGGAGTAAGACAAAATTTATTCTCTGACCGAAAGGTTCATACTATTTATATGCAGGCTCTAACAACAACGGGCAGATTATCTTCTTTGGATCCTAACTTGCAAAACATTCCGATTCGAACTGAAGAGGGTCGTCAAATTCGTAAATTTTTCATTGCGGAAAAAGGGAATGTATTACTAGGGGCTGACTATTCGCAAATCGAACTACGCGTTTTAGCGGATATGGCTAATGTAAAATCATTGATTGAAGCCTTTAATAACGAAGTTGATATTCATACCAAAACTGCACAGGAAGTCTTTCACATTGAAGAAATTACCGAAGAACAAAGAAGACATGCAAAAGCGGTTAACTTTGGAATCATTTATGGTATTGGTGCCTGGAGTTTATCAGAAGACATCAATGTTTCACCAAAAGAAGCTCAGGCATTTATTGACCGCTATTTAACAATCTATCCGGAAATTAAAACATATATGGAACAAATCG
>JBAYPP010000060.1:0-7087 GCA_041677585.1 Acholeplasmataceae bacterium | reverse complement strand
TGATTTACCAAATGAGCCAATGCCGTATTGATTTGGAAGACTGGATATATGCAATAGAATTCCCGTTTTCTTTCTCATGAGTCACACTACTTTTTTTTAATTATCAGTCCGGTCAAAGGACCGAGTTTTAAAGTTAGATATTGATTGAACTGATGTTTTGTCCCTTTTTTTGTCTTTAGTAAGCCTGCGTTGTATTGATTACTACCACCAAATTCGTCTAAATCACTGTTTATCACTTCAACATAGGTTCCCGTTTTTGGCACACCAATTTGATAATTTTCAATGACTTCATCGGTCATGTTTAAGACAACTAAGACAAAGTCCTGATCTGCTTTTCTTAGATAAGCAAAGACTGAATTATCTCTGTCATCTGCAACAACCCATTCAAATGTTTTATCTAAATAATCATATTTATACAATGGTTTATTGTTGTTGTAAAAGTGCGTTAAACTGCGAAAATAATCGTTGGCTTTTTGATGAGAGTCATATTGATATAAATGCCAATCCAGCTCTTCATTAAAATTCCACTCACTAAATGAAGCGAACTCTTGACCCATGAAGAGTAATTTTTTACCTGGATAAGTTAAGAAAAGGGTCATTAACAACCGCCAGTTAGCAAATTTTTGAAAATAGTCTCCTGGCATTTTGTTGATTAAACTACCCTTCATATGAACAACTTCATCATGTGAAAAGGGGAGAATAAACTGCTCAGTGAAAGCATACATGATTCCGAATGTCATCAATTGATGCACATTTTTTCGATTGCTAACATCTGTTTTAAAATACTTTAAGACATCATTCATAAAGCCCATATTCCATTTATAATTAAAGCCAACTCCATTATCAGAGACAGGATGTGTTACTTGGGGAAAGGCAGTTGAATCTTCGGCGGTAAGCAAAATACGATCATCAATTCCAAATAAATGAATACTTAATTGTTTTAAAAAAGCAATCGCGTCACTATTAATGCCTAAGCTTTTATCCCCTAAATAGTAGAATAAATTGGAAACAGCATCGATTCTAAATCCGTCGACATGGAATTCTTTAACCCAAAAGGTTAGGGCTGACGCCATGAAACTTCGGCTGATCCCTTTGGAGAAATCAAGATTGCTCGTTCCCCAGGTAATGTTTTCTCTTCTTTTTTGGTCAGGGAATTCATATAATGGTGTCCCATCGAAATATGATAGACCATGACCATCTTTGCAGATGTGACCCAAAACCCAATCTAAAATGACACCAATTCCTGCTTGATGCATACGATCAATGAAATACATTAAGTCCTTCGGTTCCCCGTATCTAGCTGTTGCTGAAAAATATCCTGTGCCTTGATAACCCCATGATCCATCTAATGGATGTTCATAGATTGGTAAAAGCTCTACATGCGAAAAATTGTTCTTTTTGACATGGGCGATTAGATCATCAACGATTTCAGAATAGCGGTAAAAAGAACCCTCTTTTTGGCGCCAAGAGCCTAAATGGACTTCATAGATCAACATTGGCTTTTCATACGTCTTTTGTTTAGTGTGCATGTACTGTTGATCTTGCCACTGATAGCCGTTTAAATTGTAGACGATTGATCCTGTACCCGGTCTTAGTTCATGATAGAAACCAAATGGATCAGCTTTTTTCAGATGTTGGTTATCATTTGTAATAATTTCATACTGATAAACGTGTCGCTCCAGATTTTCGTTAATGGTTATTTGATAAAAGCCTTGCAAATGAATTTTATCCATTCGTAGATACTGCCAGGTATCATGTAGAAAAATGATTAGATTAACTGCCTTCGCGTGTGGTGCATAAACCGTAAATTGGGTTTTTACGTTGACATCTTGATCAAATAAAAAATGTGCACCCAAAAAACGATAGCTTTCTGTTTCAAGACCCAATAAATAACGATCCATTTGTTCAAACATTTATTTCACACCCTTTTGCCGCAGTATATAAACACCAGGATACTTCAATAACATGCTGTGTTTTCTTATTTTAGTTGCTTCCGGAGAAAAATGCAATATCCATTTTTTCTTTGGAATCATAACTTCAAAATAATTGTTTTTAATAATTAACAAAAATCTTCCTGCTGAGGTGTCAACTTTAAAAACCGGCAACCCTTCTATTGCAATAAATTTCCCCTGCGCAATTATCTCGTTGGTTAAAAATTGTTTACGAAACATCAAGATTCGTTTTAGCTTTCTTTTACTATTATTATCTTGCCAAACAATTCCATTAATGGAATCTGGTGCCCTATAGCTGTTTGGATTATTATCTTTACTGCGATATTGTTCTTGACCGGCATGATAAAAGGGGACTCCAGCTGAGATTGCAATTATTTGATTAACAAAATCCTGAGCATGTCTAACCATCTTAGAAGAGTATAGATTAATGATGCCCTGATCATAAAAAGTTAGATTATCATGACATTCAACATAATTGATTGATTGTTCGCTTTGGCTGAACAAATGCTTTGAACCCTTGATTAATTGCTTTAGTTTGGAAATTGATAATCGCTTTCCAAAGCCATAGCCAGCGCTGCTTCCATCTAAGTTGCCTTTAAAAAAGTTTCGATAATCATCGTTAAAATGACCAAAACTTATCAGCTTTTTTTCATTGCTCATATTTGCTCTTCTGGCTGGATGAAGAGCGCTATTCATGTTCCATCCTTCACCATAAAGCATGATATCAGGATTAATCTTTTTTAATTCCGCTTCCGACTGCTGCAGTGTTTTGATGTCTAATAGCCCCATTAAATCAAACCGAAATCCGTCAACATTAAAAACATTAACATAATGTTTTAAATTGTCGATAATGAGCTTTCTAACCATATAGCGCTCTGTTTCAATATCGTTTCCGCAAAAAGAATCGTCTGTCATTTTATGGTTTTTATCATGGCGATAATAATATCCGGGAACTAGATCATCAAAGCGAAAATTCATATGGTTATAGACGACGTCTAAATTAATGCCTAAGCCAATTCGATGAGCATAGGTAACGACATTTCTAAAATCAAGCAAAACGGAATAGGGGT
Organism: Acholeplasmataceae bacterium; assembly: GCA_041677585.1. Lineage (GTDB taxonomy): Bacteria > Bacillota_I > Bacilli_A > Acholeplasmatales > Acholeplasmataceae > JBAYPP01. Next base: position 4,065 of record JBAYPP010000060.1, on the reverse strand, counting down.
TGTTTTTATCGGTTTGAAACCATGAATGCAGGGCGAAGATATGTTTTGGATTATAGCCCCAATTATAGCTTTCTGGATCTTTTTCATCAATCCCTTCAAAGTCAAAAACCGGCAACAACTGTAACCTATTTGGCCCTAGCTTTCGAATATAATCTAAAACATTACCTTTTAATGTTTCGCTGTATTCAGTCAACCCTTTAAACTTCCCTTGGTTTTCAACGTCAAGAAAAATTGTCAAATCACGCGCATGGCCTTCATAAATGATTGGTTCCTCTATTTGCTTTTTAATCTTTTTTGGTCTTTTAATTTTTGCTAAGTCAACCACTGTCGGTAGATTGTTCGTCAGTGCCTTGGCATATGGGTCTGAGACAAGTTTAAACTGATCTTGTAGTCTAACTTGAAACTGATATGTTTGATACTCTAGATCGCCCTTAACAATTACTTCCCAAATTGACCGCTTATAAGTCATAGGATAAACAGTTTGATTTATAATCAGATTAACCTCTTTGGCAACCGGTGAAAAAACGCGAAAAATCGACTCTTTTTTGCCATAAATCACACCAAGCTCTCCTTGGTAACGATACTTTCGATCAAATTCTTTTGTCAGTGTTACAATTCCAATTTCTAGCAAATAGGTTTTACCATTGATTACGATTGTTTCATCCTGGTGTAATCTAATTGGTTTTTCTGTTCGAAAAAACTGATTAAATCCTTCGTTTTTTAACCAGTGAACTTGATTGTTTGCTAATTCAATCTGGTGAATGAATTCATTGCTTTCAATTCTTATTAGCTTTAAATTATCAATAAAAATTCGCATGATTTACTTAATCACCACTTTTTCTAAGTGCCAAATATCGCGGTTATAATCGAGTATTGTGCGATCACTCGTGAAAAATCCAGATGATGCGATATTTTTAATACTCATTTCTAACCATTTTGATTTGTCTTTATAAGTTTTATTTGCTGCTTGCTGTGCTTTTAAATAAGCATCGAAATCCGCGATAACAAAATATGGGTCATGGTTAATCAAGTCATTTAAGATATAATCAAAATGTTGTTCATTGTTTGACAACGATCTAATCCAACTGAAGACTTTCTTTAAGTTTTCGTCTTGCTCAAACAATAGTTGTGGATGATATGAACGATTATGATAATGAGCAACAATCTCATCGGATGATAAACCAAAAATAAAGGCGTTTTCTTTCCCAACATTCTCTACAATTTCAACATTGGCACCATCCATCGTACCAATCGTTAAAGCACCATTCATCATAAACTTCATATTACCGGTCCCACTCGCTTCTTTTGAAGCGGTTGAAATCTGTTCTGACAAATCAGCTGCTGGCATGATTTTTTCGGCATATGTAACGTTGTAATTAGTTACGAAAACGACTTTTAAATGTTTATTTGTTTCCACATCAGCATTGATTTTATGTTGAGCGGTTTGAATTAGTTCGATGATCGCTTTTGCCATATGATAGCTTGGGGCGGCTTTAGCACCAAAAATAAAAGTTTGGGGATGAAACGCTTTTTTGAATTGCTCATTTTCCTTTAAGCTTAAGTAAAGATGAATAATCTGCAAGATATTTAATAACTGACGTTTATACTCGTGTAGACGTTTAACATGCACATCGAAAATGCTATTGGAATCAATTTCAATGTTTTCCATTTTTTTGATGTAGTCAGCTAATTGCTGTTTTTTTAATTGTTTTGCTTCAAAGACTTGTTCCTGCGTTTTTTTATGCTCAGCAAATTTAATAAAGTCTTTGATTTTCCGGAAATCTTTTCTCCACTCCAAACCAATCCGATCATCAATTACTTTTGTCAGTTCTTTGTTGCTGTGGTATAACCAACGTCGGTGTGTAACGCCGTTTGTTTTATTATTGAACTTACTTGGATACAACTGATAAAACAGTTTCATTTCCTGATGTTTTAATATCTCAGTATGTAACCATGCCACCCCATTAACACTAAAGGAGGCGTGAATACATAAATGGGCCATTCTAATATGGTTATCACCAACGATTGCCATTTGTTGAATCTGTTCGTGGTTGAAACTACCATTGTTCTTTAACTCAATGCGAAAACGACGATCAATCTCAATAATAATCTCATAAATACGTGGCAATAAAGTTCTAAAAATATGAATATTCCATTTTTCAAGTGCTTCAGACAAAATCGTATGATTTGTGAAAGCACACATTTTGGTTGTTATATTCCAAGCGTCATCATAACTCAATTTTTCTTCGTCCATTAAGATTCGCATTAATTCTGCGATAATTAAAGTTGGATGTGTATCATTAATTTGGAAAACATAGAACTTTGGTAAATCTTTAATGCTCCGATGAAAAAACTTATGTTCATAAATCGCTGATTGAATTCCCGCTGCACTAAATGTATATTGTTGCATTAAACGGATTGTTTTTCCATGTTCATGTGAATCATCAGGATATAAAACATCCGTTATTTCACTAACCATTCGATCGTAATTTTCATCTTTGTGGTGTTGTAATTCACTGGGTTCTGTTGCCCATAGTCTTAGGTTAGTAACGACATTGTTACCACCGTATACTTTTACATCATAAGGAACAACCTTAACCCAAGTAGGATTAATTAACTTTGTATGATCTACATAGCCGAAAAAGGGTAGGTGCAATGATTGCTCTTCCTTTCTTTCTTCCCAAATGAATGGTTTATCAAGCCAATTATCACGCTTTTCCACTTGCTTGAAATTTTCAAATGTTTGTTTAAAAAAACCATGTTTGTAACGTAGACTGTTTCCATATAATGGTAAGCCTAAAGCTGCCGAAGAATCTAAAAAACAAGCTCCTAAGCGGCCTAATCCACCGTTGCCTAGACCGGCATCATGTTCTTCGTGCTCGATTTCGTTTAAATTGAGATCGTAGTCAGCTAAAGCTTCCTTTACTAAATCATAGACTCCTAATTGATGGAGATTGCTCGTAATTAAACGACCAATTAAAAACTCCATTGAAAAATAGACAGCCTTTTTTAATTCTTGTACTGCAATGGCGTTTCTTGTCTGTTTTTCCAGTTTAATGGCGTTTTGTTCTAGCATAAATGCTATTGCTTCATAAACTTGGTATCTGTTTGCGGTTTCGATGGAGTTTTGGTAATACTTATTCAATTGTTTGTTAATTGCTGCAATTACTGTTTGTTTATCCTTAAAATCTTTCATATAATGCCTCATTTCTCACTGTTATTTTACCATAAATCACCCTTTAAATACGTTATTGCAGTAATAAAACCAATAAAAGTGAAAATGAATTCGCTTTCACAATTGCGTTATCATAAAACTACCATTATACTTATAGTATAGGAGTTGATGATATGAAAGACTTAGAATGGTTAAAAAATGATCTTATTGCCCATCGGGGCTTATATAAACAGGATCAATCAATCCCAGAAAATTCACTTTCCGCCTTTAAAAATGCATTAATGCACGGCTATAGTATTGAACTTGATTTAACTTTGCTAAAAGACAATACTGTTATCTCTTTTCATGATGAAAATTTTTTCCGTTTATGCGGAGATGAAAGAACGATTTGTGATGTTGAATTTAAAGATTTAAAGAATCTTACTTATCTGAATACAAACGAGACAATTCCTTTGTTAAAAGATGTCTTAGCATTAGTTGCTGGAAGGGTTCCGCTTCTAATTGAGTTAAAACCATTTGGCAATTTGCTGGCTTTATGTGAAGAAACAATGAAAATCATGAAAGATTATCCTGGTAAATGGGCGGTTTTTTCATTTCATCCTAAGGTTGTTAAGTGGTTTAAAAAAAATCACCCGGAAATAATCCGAGGACAAATAACCAGTTTTTTTAAAACCAATGATAAACTTGGTTTTGTTTCGAAGTATTTAATGAAGTCGCTTTTCTTCAATCGCTTTAATAAACCAGACTTTATTAGTTATTATATCGATGATTTACCGAATAAATATGCTGATCGTTTTAAGAAGAAAGGAAAGATTGTTATTAGCTTTTCCGCAAAGAGTCAAGCTGAGTTTACTTTTGTTAAGCGCCATTATGATAATGTTGTCTTTGAG